>DATCKK010000134.1:0-4503 GCA_036562325.1 Cytophagaceae bacterium
GGTACATTCTGATATTGACCAGCAGCAAAGAGATTTTTACCTGCGTCAGCAGATAAAAGTATTGCAGGATGAATTGGGCGTGGAAGGCTCCGACCAGGAAATAGAAAAGCTGAAGGCAAAAGCCGAGGCCAAATCCTGGCCAGAGTCAGTAAAAACTCATTTCCTTAAAGAGGTGGAAAAATTGGAGCGTATGAATCCAATGGCTTCTGAGTATCCACTCTCCATGAACTACGTGGAATTTTTGGTGGATCTTCCCTGGAATGAGTTCACTACAGATAATTTCGATTTACAGAGAGCTAAAAAAATATTGGACTCCGACCATTTTGGATTGGAGAAGGTGAAAGACCGAATTATTGAATATCTGGCGGTATTGAAGTTGAAAAACAATATGAAAGCACCAATACTTTGCCTGTACGGCCCTCCGGGAGTGGGCAAAACTTCGCTTGGCCGGTCTGTAGCAAAGGCATTGGGAAGGAAGTATGTCAGAATGTCACTAGGTGGTGTGCGTGATGAAGCTGAAATTAGAGGACATAGAAAAACTTATGTGGGAGCCATGCCGGGCAGGATTATTTCCAGCCTAAAGAAAGTTGGAAGCAGTAATCCTGTATTTATATTGGATGAAATAGACAAGATCGGGTCGGATTTTAGAGGAGATCCTAGTTCTGCTTTGTTGGAGGTGCTTGATCCGGAGCAGAATAATGCATTCGTTGATAATTATCTGGAAGTTGAGTACGATTTGTCAAATGTACTCTTTATAGCTACGGCGAATGCACTGGATACTATTCAGCCAGCTTTGAGAGACCGGATGGAAATTATCGAAATCAATGGCTATACCCTGGAAGAAAAGGTACAGATTGCCAAGAAGCACCTGATTCCTAAACAGAAAAAAGAACATGGGTTAAAGTCGGACGATGTTACATTTAACCCTAAGGCAATAGTAAAGTTGATTGAAGACTATACCAGAGAGTCAGGAGTCAGAAACCTGGAAAGAAAGATAGGTTCTGTAGTGCGAAATATTGCCAAATCCATCGCAATGGAAGAAGAGTATAAAAAGACCATTGACCCGGAGGATGTGGTGAGAATACTAGGAGCCGAGGATTTTGATAAAGAAATATATCAGGATAATGAAACTGCGGGGGTAGTGACAGGCCTTGCCTGGACACAATTTGGTGGAGAAATATTATTCATTGAGTCCAGTCTGAGCAGGGGCAAAGGACGTCTGACCCTTTCAGGGCAGTTGGGTGATGTGATGAAAGAATCAGCTACTGCTGCTCTTTCTTATCTGAGGGCAAATGCAGATAGTCTTGGTATTGATTACAGGGTGTTTGATAATTTTGACCTGCATATACACGTGCCTGCAGGGGCTGTTCCTAAAGATGGCCCTTCAGCCGGTATTACCATGTTAACTTCACTGGCCTCTATTTATACCCAACGAAAGGTGAAAAATAAACTGGCAATGACGGGGGAAATTACCCTCAGAGGAAAAGTATTGCCGGTAGGAGGTATAAAAGAGAAAATCCTGGCAGCCAAAAGAGCTGGAATTAAAGAGATCATTTTATCTGCGAAGAACAAGAAAGATATAGATGAAATTAAGCCGTCTTATATAACAGATTTGAAAATTCATTACGTGGAAAATGTAGATGAGGTGATTAAAATTGCACTTTTAAATCAAAAAGTTAAAAAGCCTATCGATTTGACGATAATATCGGATAAGGAAGCAGATGGCAAAAAGTTAAATTCAAGAGTAAAACAATAAAAATTGGAAGCTTCTGTTTATATATAGCAAAAGCTATTTTTATGATAATGTTAAGATTAACTTTTACAATGGCGGCTTTAATCTGCTTGTCCTTTGGTGCCATTGCTCAGATAGGTGGAAAGAATTCTTATGAATTTCTGGATATTCCTCAAAGCGCAAGAACGGCAGGAGTAGGAGGGGTGAATGTTAGTATTGTCGCTAACGACCCTTTTTTGTTTTTTCAGAACCCCGCTTTATTGAGGGATACTTCAGTAAAAAATTTGGGAATAACTTATGTCCCTTATTATGCGGATATTAATCATACCTCTCTGGCTTATGCTTTTAAAGCCAAAAGAACAGGAATATGGGGGGCAGGATTACAATATATTAGTTATGGGGCGATGGAAGAGGCGGATGAGGCTGGCAATGTTACAGGTACTTTTATGGCCAAAGATTATGCAGTGTCGGTAGCTAAGTCTCATACTATCGATTATTATACTATGGGAGCAACGCTTAAATTTGCGGGGTCTCATATTCAAAATTATAATTCCTTTGCTTTAATGGCAGATGTGGGAGGTGTTTTTACACATCCTGAAAAAGATTTTAATATAGGTTTAGTGGTGAAAAACATAGGGTTTGCTCTTAAGAAATATACTCCTGATAGTAGAGTAGCAGAGCCATTTGATGTACAGTTGGGCCTGACTTACAAGTTTGATCACATGCCATTACGATTTTCCGTAACAGCGCACCATCTTCATCAATTTGATATAGTATACCTCGACCCGAATAAAAGAGGTAAAATAAGCCTTGATGGCCAGGAAGAAAAAGAGAAAAAAACATTTGCAGATAAAGTCGCAAGGCATTTTGTGTTTGGAGGAGAGTTTTTGATCGCCAAAGGCTTTAATGTCCGGGTAGGATATAACCATTTGCGTCGAAAAGAGTTAAGGCTGGAACAACGTTCGGGGGGCGCAGGATTTTCCTGGGGCTTTATGATGAAAATCAAATCATTTGAATTTGCCTTTACCAGAGCTTACTATCATGTTGCCGGAGGAACCAGTTTTATAACATTAAATACGAACTTTAGTAATTTATTGAAGAGGAAGGAAATTTAAATATGATCGAGAATAACAAGTATTTGACTCCTAAACAAATTGTTGAAGAACTCGACAAATATATTATCGGCCAGAAAGAAGCCAAGAGAAATGTGGCTATTGCGCTCAGAAACCGATGGAGAAGAATGAGCGCCCCCGAAGAAATGCGGAAAGAAATAGTGCCGAACAATATTTTGATGATAGGTGCTACAGGTGTTGGTAAAACGGAAATAGCCAGAAGGCTTGCTAAGGTTGCAGATGCGCCATTTACGAAAGTGGAAGCGTCCAAATTCACGGAAGTGGGATATGTAGGTAGAGACGTGGAGAGCATGGTGAGAGATTTGGTGGAGCAATCTGTACATATGGTGAAAGCCAGAAAAAAAGAAGAAGTAAAGGCTAAAGCAGCTCAGGTGGTAGAAGATATTATTTTGGATGCTCTTATCCCTCCCGTAAAAAAGACAAGCAGTTCCATGTTCGGTGGCCCGGGGAATATAACCGACGAGGAACAGGAAATGAATGAGAAGACACGGGAGCGTTTTCGTGAAAAAATCCGAAGCGGTGAATTGGATGACCGGAAAATTGAAATCAATGTAGCGCAGAGTGTAACTCCTGGTATTGGTGTCGTAGGTGGTGGGATGGATGAAGTCTCTATGATGAACATCCAGGAAATGATCAGTGGCATGCTTCCCAAAAAGACAAAGAAAAGAAAGGTAACGATAGCAGAAGCCCGAAAGGTGTTGCTGGAAGAAGAAGCTGCCAAATTGATTGATATGGATGAGGTAAAGGAAGAAGCTATTCGTAAAGCGGAAAATACAGGAATTATTTTTATTGACGAGATAGATAAAGTTGCCTCTTCTTCCAGAAAGACAGGAGGGCCGGATGTGAGCAGGGAAGGAGTGCAAAGAGACCTGTTGCCAATTGTAGAGGGAAGTGCGGTGAACACTAAATACGGAGTCGTTAATACAGATCATATTTTATTTGTCGCAGCGGGCGCTTTTCATATCTCTAAACCTTCAGACCTTATACCTGAGTTACAAGGAAGGTTTCCGATAAGGGTGGAACTGGATAATCTGAAAAAAGAAGATTTTTATCAGATACTTAAAACTCCCAAGAATGCTTTGACCAAACAGTATCAGGCATTGCTTGCTGCAGAAGATGTAGAGCTTACTTTTCAGGATGAGGCCTTGAATAAAATTGCAGAAATAGCCTTCCAGATTAATTCAGAAGTAGAAAATATCGGTGCACGAAGGTTACATACTGTAATGAGCCATTTGTTGAATCAGTTTTTATTTGATGTGCCTGAAGTTATTGGGCCAAATGCTAAAATTGTAGTGACAGCTGAAATGGTGGAAGAAAAGCTAAGCAGTTTGGTGAAGAATAAAGATCTGAGCCAATACATTTTATAAAAAAGTTTTAAAATTCAAAAAGCCAATTTCTAAAAGCTCCGGATGCTTCCAATCCGGAGCTTTTTATTGACTGAGTTGAAACAAACAAATTACCTGATATTTGATTTTTAATTTTTGGGATTTGTTCTCTAATTATCAGGATGAGTTGTAAAATTGAGCTTTCGTATTTTTAATTCGATCATATTATGAAATACTACTTTATTACAGGCACCAGTTCGGGATTAGGCAAAGCGATTGCAGAAAAGCTTCTTGAAAGAAACGATGTGAAAGT
>DATCKK010000154.1:0-3224 GCA_036562325.1 Cytophagaceae bacterium
GGTTTACACAGGCAATATTGCCGGAAGTATCTACTGCAAATGGAATCCAACGGTTATTCCAGTTGTACCTTCGTAATACTTCGTCGGCTACTCTGAGGCTTGTAATGTCTCTTTTAATACCTTCAATTTTTTCTAACGGAAGTATTTGCCAGTCACCAACGAAGTTGGACTGATGAACTCCATTATGAATTCGATAAAAGTTTTTAATAGAATCAGGTAATGAGACTCCCAGTTGTTTTTCTGTTTCTTCAATTTTGAAAATGGGAGCACCTTCATTCAATATCAATAAGAGTGAAGGCTCTTTCTTTTTTAAGAAAGTTTTGATTTGTTGCCAATAAATTTCCATATCTGTTTGAATTCAAAAAATTATTAAACACTTAAAATGCTGTTTGTTGTTAAATAGATTAAGCGTTATTATTCAGGCTTAATTATTTAACGTTCTACCTTTAACGAATGGAGTATATACTGGTTTCAAATAAGGTTTATTAAATGGAAATAGTATAATTCTTTGTTTTTAAATTGATAGTTTGTAATGGTAATATAAGTTATAACAATTGTTAAGGAATAACTATAAGGTTTATACCTTATGGTTAGTTATATCTGTTCTGTAGATGTATTTATACTAACCGGAATAAAACACTACAACTATAAACTTATAATTTTTGTTATTCAGCCTTTATATTGCCTGGAAAATGTTTTGTATTTTTTTAATGTTTAATCACCATTGTAATGGAAAAAACTTGTCTAAAAACATACAGAACTATCTTATCCTAAACATTTGTTAAAAAGTTAAAGTAGACTTAAAGTAGAAGATGTATGAAAAAGGTATTGGCGTTAGTATTAGGTTTAGGAATAGTGCAGTTATCCTTTGCACAGGATGAGCAACAAAACCTGGAAGACTGTCCGGAAGTTCGGCTTGAGGAGAAGCACATAATGGAAGATCAGACAAGCCAGGAGTTTGAATCGCAGGAATTTGAAGTACAGGCCGAAGAAGAGTTCAAACTGGAAGAAGAGGCAGCTATCCCGCAAGACACATCTACCTGGATGGAAGATCAGGCAGTAGGTGACGAAGAGATAAGGATTGAAGATGCTGATGTAGAAATAATAATTAAAGGTGGCCAGTTGCAGGAGCCTGAAGCAGATGCTGGTGAGTTAGAGACAGAGGCAGAAATAAAAACTGAAACTGAAGTTCAGGAAGGTGAGGTAGAGCAAGAGTTCCAGTATGAACAAGAGGAGATAGAGTATAATCAGGAACTTCAACAGGAAGGTGCTATGCTGGAAGAAGATTGTCCCAGAAGCCGGGAAGGACAGAATAATTCGTTAGCGGCGGATATAGTAGAAGCTCCATTTGAAGCAGTAGGTGAAGTTGGCAAAGGAGTCGGCAGGGGTGTTATTACCGTGGTGAGTGAAACGGCTGAAGGTGTAGGTCATATAGTAGGAGCACCATTTAAAGGTATCTACCATGCATTTGGTGGTGAAGATGACGACACCAATCTTTAAAGCTTAATACGATGATGATATATTTTTAATGTACAAAGAGCCGGATTGATTTCCGGCTCTTTTACTTTTTTACTTATATACATTGTATAATGTCAAATAAAAAACCCTGATAAGATCAGGGTTTTTTAAAGCATAGCTGGTTGGGAAAGTAAATTATATACAAAGGTTGATTTTGAACTTATGTACCAAAGTATAGTCAAAATTGTCAAGATAAAATAAAATTGAGTGAACGGCAGGTTTCACTGAGTGAAAGGTTAGTTGTTGTAACAACAAAATGCTGAAAGATAGATTGTTTAATGTTAGAAAACAGGGAAGAATAGGAAATGTAGAAGTATATATCAATTGTTAATTCTTTTTTTAATTTTGAGTTTCAAACACAGTATATATCGTTAACCATAAATTTTAACACTTTAAAATGATAAAATCATATTTATTGTTAATTCCATCATTGGCACTTTGGGTTTCATGTGGTGGAGAAAAGAAGTCAACAGAAAATGTAGTAACAGATACGGTAGTAACCGATACAACTACAGCAGCGCCGGCGTTAGAGCTGGTTTGGTCTACTGATACTGTTTTTAAGACACCTGAGTCTGTTATCTATGATCAGGAACGTGATATTTATTATGTATCTAATGTAAATGGTGTTCCTACAGATAAAGATAACAATGGGTTTATTTCGAAATTAAAAACAGACGGAACAGTAGATTCTCTACAGTGGATTACCGGTCTTCATGCGCCGAAAGGAATGGGTATTTTTAAAACTTCGCTGTTTGTAACAGATATAGATAAACTGGTAGAGATAGATATTGAGAAAGGGAACATAAAAAAAACATATCCGGTTAAAGGTGCTCAATTTCTTAATGATGTTGCTATTGATACAGCAGGAGTGGTTTATTTTACAGATTCTGGAACCAATAAAATTCATACATTGAAGAATGGTAAAGTAGAAGAATGGAAAGTGAATGATACTTTAAATGGTCCTAATGGCCTGTATATTGAGAAGGACAGAATTATTTTATCTTCTATGGGGACTGCTGATTTGAAAGCAATCAATATAGCTACGAAAGAGTCCACTGTACTTGCTGATAGCATTGGAGCAGGTGATGGTGTAGAAGCTATGGGAGGGGATGGAACTTATCTTGTGTCTGACTGGTACGGACAGGTATTTAAGGTAAATCCTGATAACACCAAAGAGCTTTTGACTGATACAAGGCCTGTAAACAAAAATGCAGCCGATATTGAATATGTAAAGGACAAAAACTTGTTATTGGTTCCTACTTTTGGAGCAAATAAAGTAGAAGCTTATAAAGTCAATAGATAATATCCGGTTCAAATAGCTTCTGATTAAATATCTTATCCTGTTAATTCAATACCTGACAGACTTTAAGAATCTGTCAGGTATAACTACCAATTCATATAAGTTTAGCTTTTAACGAATTATTTTCTTTTTTTGTAAGTTTTTCCGCTATAAGTGGGGCAAGTGTTACAATCATTATTCTTACTTAATTTGCTGCTGCATGAAGTACCAAGTATGATTATAATAAATGCAGATATTAATAAGGTGGAGTTATTTTTTGAGTAAAATAAAAGTCTACTTGAAATAGTTTTAATAAAAGTTATTGGGGGAATTTTTAGAAACATAATGCAAATAATTTTCAGATAATAAAAGTTGCTATTGATACTATCAATACTAAAAATGTAACCAAAAAATATAAAAATAAAGC
>DATCKK010000168.1:0-6382 GCA_036562325.1 Cytophagaceae bacterium
ACACTATAGCCTTATATGTCGGACCTCGAAATCAACCCCCGTTATATGATTATATTCTTCGATTAAAACCGAAAAGAATCATTTTTAATCCCGGAACAGAAAACGACGAATTAATTGCACTCGCCAAAGAAAATAATATTCAGGCTATAGAAGGATGCACACTGGTAATGCTATCGGTAGGAACCTACTAATCAGGTGGTGAAATCAGGCATCCGTAAATATTTTCGATACTAAGTATAAAACCTTATAATCACTGGAAAATGTGGATAAAAAGTCCCGGATACCCTTTCTTTTGATTATATAAAATGAGATTTTTTTAGTATTTTTACAAATCACATTATATCAAATATGACAGAAGTGACTGAAAAATTTAAAGGCGATTATTCGGCGGATAACATCCAGATTCTGGAAGGTCTTGAGGCGGTTCGTAAAAGGCCTGCCATGTACATTGGTGATATTGGGGTAAAGGGTTTGCACCATCTGATCTGGGAGGTTGTAGATAACTCCATTGATGAGGCTTTGGCCGGATATTGCGATGAAATTACAGTTCAGATCCAAAAAGATAATTCCATAACGGTAGAAGATAATGGAAGAGGTATCCCTACCGGTATTCATAGTAAAGAAAACCGATCAGCGCTTGAAGTAGTAATGACCGTACTTCATGCCGGTGGTAAGTTTGATAAAGATACTTACAAAGTATCAGGAGGCTTGCACGGTGTAGGGGTATCCTGCGTGAACGCCTTATCTACTATGCTTAGAGTAGAGGTACACAGAGAAGGTAAAATCTTTGAACAGGAGTATTCAAGAGGTGTACCTAAGTACAGCGTGCGGGTGATTGGAGAAAGTGAAAGAACCGGAACAAAGGTACATTTCCTTCCTGATGATACGATTTTTACTGTAAAAGAATTTAAGTACGAGACAGTTGCTACCCGTTTAAGAGAATTAGCCTTTCTGAATAAAGGAATAAGAATTCATCTTAAAGACTTGAGAGAGGAAGATGAAAATGGAAAGCCGCTTGAAGAGACTTTCTATTCGGAAGGTGGTTTGAAAGAGTTTGTTTCTTACCTTGACTCGACCAGGGAAAAACTAATACCGGAACCATTATACATGGAAAATGATAAAGGCCCTATTCCGGTAGAAGTAGCGATGCTATATAACACTTCGTTTTCTGAGAATGTGTTTTCTTATGTAAACAATATCAATACACATGAGGGAGGTACACACGTAGCCGGTTTCCGAAGGGCATTAACAAGAACTTTGAAAGCATATGCGGAAAAATCAGGTATGCTGGAAAAGTTAAAGATTGATATTACCGGTGATGACTTCAGAGAGGGGCTTACGGCTGTAGTTTCGGTTAAAGTGGCAGAGCCTCAGTTTGAAGGACAGACCAAGACGAAGCTTGGAAACTCTGAAGTAATGGGAGCGGTAGATGTAGTGGTAGGAGAGATGTTGACCAATTACCTGGAAGAGCATCCGAAAGAAGCTAAAATGATTGTCTCTAAGGTAATATTGGCAGCACAGGCAAGACATGCAGCGAGAAAGGCAAGAGAAATGGTACAAAGAAAGAATGTACTTTCCGGTACCAGCCTTCCGGGTAAGCTGGCAGACTGTTCGGATAATGATCCTTCCGCCTGTGAATTATACCTTGTTGAGGGAGACTCTGCTGGTGGATCTGCGAAGCAGGGAAGAGACAGAAGATTTCAGGCTATACTACCATTAAGAGGTAAAATTCTTAATGTTGAAAAAGCGCAGGAACACCGAATTTATGAAAATGAAGAGATCAAAAATATGATCACTGCATTGGGCGTAAGTTTCGGTACCGCAGAAGATGAAAAAGCACTCAATCTTGAAAAACTTAGATATCACAAAGTTATAATCATGACCGATGCGGACGTGGACGGAAGCCACATCCGTACATTGATTCTGACTTTCTTCTTCCGTTATATGAGGCAGTTGGTAGATCTTGGCTACCTTTATATTGCACAGCCTCCGTTGTATCTTGTAAAGAGAGGTAAAGAAGAGCGATATTGCTGGACAGAAGAGCAGCGTATGCAAGCTGTAAAAGAATTGGCTCAGGATGGAAAAGAAGAGTCGGTGAACGTACAACGGTACAAAGGTTTGGGAGAAATGAACCCTGAGCAGCTTTGGGCTACTACCATGAATCCTGAAACCAGAAGCTTGAAGAAAGTTAGTATTGAATCGGCGGCAGAGGCAGATCATTTATTCTCTATGCTTATGGGAGATGAAGTAGCTCCGAGAAGAGAGTTTATAGAGAAGAATGCCAAGTACGCCAAAATCGATATATAATCGAAACATTTATAACAGATTGTCAGTATTGATGGTGTACATCTAAAGTTTTCCGTGGAATTTTCCTAATTTCGTAATAGTGAGAATTGTAAAAGAATTTAAAAAAGGGTTCAAAACAATGAAACCCTTTTTTAATTACCTTAAAGGGAAAAAAAATTTTTTTATGTCAATTAAGCCAAAATCGCAGATAAATCACAGCAATTATATAAGCCGCGATTTAAGCTGGATGAAGTTTAATTACAGAGTTTTAGATCAGGCAAAAGATACATCCAGATCTTTGCTTGAACGACTAAAGTTTCTGGCTATAACCGCATCTAATCTGGATGAGTTCTTTCAGATCAGAGTAGGAAGCTTATATAATTACCTTGACTATGGTAAGGAAAGGTTTGATTATTCCGGATTGAGAGAAGTACCATTCCGTAAAAAATTATTATCAGAAGTCCAGGTTTTTTATAAAGACCAGAAAGAATATTATCAGGAGCATTTAAAGCCGGAGTTCCAGAAAAACGGTTTCCTGATCGCCGGTATCAATGATCTTTCTGCAGAAGAATTATTAAAGGTAGAGGAGTATTTCAAAAGGACTATATTTCCGATGCTGACACCCATGGTGTATGACAGCTATCATTCCTTTCCGATACTTATGAATAAAATTCTGATTTTTGGTGTGATTACCAAAAACAGAGATGTATCCCGATTGTCTTTTGTGCAGATACCTCAGAATCTTCCAAGGTTCTTTGAAATTGTACGGGATGACCTGGTAATATTTGTGCCCATTGAAGATATCATTCGCTGGAAAATAGATCGCCTTTTCAGAAATGTAGAGATAGAGTCGGTTGACCTATTCAGAATTACCCGTAACGGGGACTTTTCTGTAGAGGAAAGCGATGATATGGAAGAGCAGTTTATTGAAGAGATTAAAAGAAAGTTAAAAACCCGTCGTACGGCCAGAGTAGTTAGAGTAGAGATTCAGCCAGGGTATTCGGAATGGTTGATGGATGTATTAACCGAACGTTGGGAAATTGATGAACTGAATGTTTTTGAAAATGATCAGTTGATTGATTATACAGGGTTATGGCAAATCGTTAAGCATAAAGAATTTAAAAATCAACTGTTTGTTCCGCATCCGACAGTAAAACCAATAAGCTTTCCAGAAGATGTTGACCTGGAAGAGCTGGATATATTTGAGTATCTGAAAAGAAGAGATGTTTTATTACATCATCCTTATAACAGTATTCATCCATTAATAGAACTATTGGAGAAGGCGGCAGAGGATCCTCAGGTACTTGCTATTAAAATTACTATCTATCGGTTGGCAAAGAATTCAAGAATATCCAACGCTTTGCTTAAAGCCGCTGAAAATGGAAAACATGTTTCCGTATTATTTGAAGTTAAGGCACGGTTTGATGAAGAAAATAATATCAAAGAAGCGCAAAGACTGCAAAAGGCGGGATGTTTTGTGATCTACGGAATCAGCAGGTACAAAACACATACTAAACTTCTCATGATAGTCAGGAGAGAAGACAACGATACGGTAACAAGGTATGTACACATGTCCAGCGGTAATTATAATGAAGATACTTCAAGGCTTTATACTGACCTTGGTTTGTTAAGTACCAATGAGGTATATGCGCAGGATATTAATGAGTTTTTCAATGTAATCACAGGGCATTCCATGCCTATGGGGTATAAAAATCTAATAACGGCCCCTGGAGACATGCGCCGGCAGATTATTGAGTTGATCAATAAGGAAGCAGAGAATGCCAAAGCCGGATTACCTAGTGGTATTGTTATTAAAATCAATTCCCTCCAGGATAAAGAAACCATTGATGCATTGTATCAGGCATCACAGGCAGGTGTACCTATCAAATTAATTATACGAGGTATGTGCTGTCTTCGTCCGGGAAGAAAAGGCGTAAGTGAAAATATTTACGTGAAGTCTATTGTAGGCAACTTCCTGGAGCATGCCAGAATATACTATTTCCATAATAATGGCGAGCCTAAAGTGTATGGTGGAAGTGCCGATATAATGGTAAGAAGTTTTGAAAGGAGAATAGAGTCCTTATTCCTTTTGGTAGACGAGTTAGTGAAGCAGCAGACTATAAATATTCTGGATTATGACCTTAAGGATAATGTGAACTCCTATCAGCTTATGGAAGATGGCAATTATGTAAAACTGCATCCTAATGGCCAACCTCCATTCAATGTACATGAAGAGTTCTTTAAAGTAACAAAAGAAGAAGTACTGAAAGCTAAATTGTTTTAGAGTTTCTCAATACTAAGTTACTTTCAGAAAGTATTTCCTGCTTATGTTTCTCGTATAGGCTTAGCATTAAACCATCCTTAAGGCCTACATCGGGAACAAGCATTTTCTTGGCTCCTGCCCATTTCATGGCTGAAAGATATATGTCAGAAGCAGGTAAGATAACATCTGCCCGGTCGGGATTAAGCATCAGCTTATTCATTCTTTCTTCCAGGGTAAATGACTTCAGCATGCTTTGTACTTCTTCTATCTTGTTAATATTAATCAATGCTTTTTCAGATTTGCTTTTGCTGACTTTGGCCAGATCATAAATCTTGCTGATGTTTCCTCCGGTTCCAATTGCCGTAATTGGCTTAGGAATACCTTTTACCGCTTTGCTTATCCATTCCTTCAGTTCTGTCCATTCTTCAGGGGTGTCTACTCCGCCTAATCTTCGTACAGAACCAATTTTAAAGGAGTTGGTGGCTACTTTCTTTTTATTCAGGAAAATGTTGATTTCCGTACTACCTCCTCCCACATCTATATGCAGATAGGCTTTCTCATCCAGATAGTTGAAGATTACTTTGTTTATCAGTTCAGCTTCTTTTTCTCCGTCAATTATCTGTATATTAAGACCGAGCTGATCTTTTACCTTTTGAGCTATATCTCTGCCATTTTTGGACTCCCGCATCGCTGAAGTTGCACAAATGATATAGTCATCCACTTCATACAGTTCAAAAAACATTTTAAAAGTATGAAGAAGCTTAATGAATTTCGCTTCTTTTTCCGGCCGGATCTCATTATATTGAAATACATCATGTCCAAGACGAAGCGGAAAACGAACGTATTCCATTTTTTTAAAGGTAATGGTCCCATTGTAGTTCAGGACTGACGAGATCTGAAATCGGATAGCGTTGGAACCTATATCTACTGCGGCAAGTTTCAATGTTCTTAGTGTCTGAAATTTAAAGATTCATTCAAAAATATAACCTTCAAAAATACAAAACTAATTGGTAACATTATCGATAAAAAGATAAAAAATACAATTGGTGGCTAACAAAAATAGTGTCTTGGTATTATCATAAAGCTATTGTAATAGGCTTATGGTCTGATTAAGGGCTCATTACCTGCCAGGAAGGATACAGAAGGAGAACAAAGCTGACTGTAAATATCCTGAAGTTAGAGTTTTTTATTTGAATAGCCTGATAGCCATATTTTTAATGCCCCTTTAAAATTATCTCTAATAAATTGTTTAATAGCTAAGAATACCGTTATTTTGTATAATAACTTATCAAGAAAGATGGAGGGATTGGGCCCTGTGAAGTCTTAGCAACCCTGTGAGGCAGGGTGCTACTTCCCACTTCGGTAGGAACCGAAGGAAGATAAGGTGATACCTTTCTTATAAAAAAAATCCCTTTCTGATAAGCGTTATTGAATACAGTACCCGGACTTTATATAAGTTCGGAGCAATATTCTTTTACTGTAGTATTTAGAAGACTTTCGAATAACATAAGCAATGAGCGTAAAAATTGAGGAAATTCTCAAAAAGAGGATATTGGTTTTAGATGGAGCCATGGGTACCATGATCCAGAAATATAAACTGGAGGAGAAGGATTTTCGTGGCGAGAGATTTAAGGAACATCCGCTAAACCTGAGAGGTAATAACGATCTGTTATCTATTACACGTCCGGATATAATTAAATCCATACACCGGCAATATTTTGAAGCAGGGGCGGATATTGCAGAGACTAATACCTTTAGCTCTACTTCTATTGCTATGGAAGATTACCAGATGGGGCATCTGGTTTATGAATTAAATTATGAGTCAGCTAAAAT
>DATCKK010000177.1:0-6010 GCA_036562325.1 Cytophagaceae bacterium
ATATAATTCATTCCAGTTTACATCTTCTTCGCCCTGTAGAATGTCTTTTTCCCAGATATATGCATTTCTCAATTTTGGACTTAAGGATTGAAACCTTTGGTATTCAAGAGTAATATTATCAGTCCCCCATTCTCCCCAGAAAAGGCAGTTGTTAAAGGCGTCAGCCTGGTCCAGCAATGCCAAATAATCTTTAATAGTGGAAGGAATTACGAGACTCTTATCAGGTTTTTTATCCAGAAACTCTTTTGTGCAGGAAGATATTGTGAGTGAGAAAAGCAACACGAGACAACAATAACGTAACATATTATTTAGATCTTATGGATTAAAAATTTATATTCATTCCGAATGCGTATGTGCAATTGTTCACATCAAGAACCCCTGAATTCGGATCAAGACGTTTATTGTTTGAACGCCAAAGTATTCCACTAAATCCACTCATGTAAAAGTTTATTCGAAAAGATTGAAATGGAATGTGTCTTTGTGAAGAGTTATTAATTTCATAGGAAAGCTGAATATCTCTCAAACGTATATGGTCTCCTTTTTCTACTAAAATTTCTGAGTTAGCATAAAATTGATCTCTGTTGTTATTGGTAGGGTAGATTACTGAAGGAACCTGTGTGATTGCTTCATCTCCAGGTTTCTGCCAGCGTAACTCAAAATCTTTATGGCCTAGACCCGATGATAGGTTGGCGAAGTTTATGGAAGTTGATGGCCGCTTAAAATAATATCCCAGTTTATAGGCTATATTGAAGGAAAAAGAGAAATCTTTCCACTGAAAGGTGTTTAAAATACTTCCAAAACACTTCGGGGTCCTCGTACCATGGTATTTGATACTTGTAACATCCGTAGAGTTGAGTATTGTCGAGTAGTCCTTAGAAACTTCTCCATTCACATATCCCAAAGGATCACCGTTGTCTGGATCTAATCCAGCCCATCTATAACTGTAGACAGTGCTTTGGGGCTTACCTAAGATGTATGGACCTTTCATGTGATCGTGATTTGTTAAAGTGCCGCCCCCGTCTAAATAATACTCCGTAATTTTGTCAGTAGCATAGCTAAGCAAAAAAGTAAGGTTCCAAGTAAGACTTGATTTGATCGGCCTAAGAATAAGTCTAAAATCCAATCCATTTGTTTTTATACCTGCAACATTTCCGACAAATGAGGTTTGACCGGTTGAAGGTGGAAGTGGTGAATAACCAATTAAGTCTGTTCCTTTCTTTACAAAATATTCGAAGCTTCCTGTAATATTGTTGTTAAAAAGACCGTAATCTAGTCCAATGTTCCAAACTCCTACTTTTTCCCATCTTAGTTCAGGATTTGGAGGGTATAAAATACGTCCAAAGGGAGCATTATAGTCGTTAGTAACACCACCACTCATCACAGCAACAAGGTAAGCTGTAACCGTTTTGGTTAGATTTCCGTTATACCCAAAAGTTGTTCTAAGGCGCAGTTGATTTATGTCTTGTATGGCAAAAAATCGTTCGTTGCTGATTTCCCATGAACCTCCTGCGGACCATAATGGTTTCCATTTTTGATTGGTTTTTACACCGAATAAATTAGACGCATCTTTACGGGCACTTGCAGTAATGGTATAACGGCGATCATAGGTGTATGAAACATTACCAAAATAATAAATAGCTCTGTCTGCTGTTCCTGTAATCCGTTTACCGTCATCAATTCTGATAGTTTGGCCAGTAATAAAGTGTCTAAATGAGGTAACATTATCTACTCTAACATGCAAAGCATTTTCATCGTTGTATCCATAATATTTTATCGCTGTTGTGGATTCTGAAACATCTTGTACTGATGCTCCGGCTATGGCATGTAGCTCATGTTTGTTAATCCAGGACTTGACGTAATTTAACTGGGTTCTGACATTATGAGAAAGTGAGGTCGAATTGTCAAGATCAAGTATATCCCCCAGAGGTACTGGCCTTGTTACGTTTCCAGTATTTTGGTCAATAGAGGTAAATTGATTAATGTAATCTCGGGCGTAATAAGTTTTTTGAGAATACAAATTTCTGCTTTCAGACATTGATTTGCCGAACCTGTAATTTACGTTTAGATTAAGTTGTTTGCTGATATGATACCGTATACCTATATCTGCCCGATAGGAGGTATATTTATTTGTATTGTCAGATAGTTCAATTTCATCTAATGGTCGGTAATTCCAGTCTAAAAGTAGCCCACTTCCAGCCGTATCCAGATATTCTCTTCGATATCTTGGAATCGAAATTCTACTACCGTTTTCATCTAATAACCGGGAGTATGGTGAAATGTTAGTTATGTCATTCGGTTGTAGGCCATTATTTTCTTTTGCGACATGTGAAACGATTAATCCGGTAGTTATTTCCAGTTTGGGATTTAATGAGTACGTGTTATTGGCGGTTATTGTAAATCTACTTAGTTGATCTCCGACAACACTACTCAGGTTCTTGTCTAATCCAACAGAAAAAAAATATTTGCTAAAGGAACTTCCACCGCTCAAGTTGAATGTGTATTGCTGATTTATTGCTTTCCGATATAAATATTTACGATAGTCATTCCGTACATCGTACTGCTTGAATTGATTAATTTGCTCAAAAGCTTGTTCTTCTGTTAGTTGCCCTTGTTGTTTTTTTACTAATATCTCAACAACGGGAGAAATTGGCGGGTGGCGGTTGGAGTTGATGTTGCTATTGTAGAATCCTTTTTCAAACAGAAACGTTTCTATCGCTACGAAGTCGTTGACCGTGATACTCGGGTAGGCAAATAAGTCAGGCTTTTCGCTAATCATTAAATTTGTGGATATAGATGAACTTAGCTTTTGATTGTACCTCCCTTTCTTTGTTGTAATTACAATTACTCCATTAGCAGCTTTTGCGCCCCATATAGACGAACTGCCAGCATCTCGGAGCACAGTGACACTTTCAACGTCATTTGGATTTATGTCATTAATGTTGCCTTCATATTCGAAGTTATCAAGTATAACTATCGGGTGTTTATTTGCTGATATTGTACTTTCGCCCCTTATTTTTATGTCACTTAAGGGATTGGTATTAACCGCATTACCAAAGTAAATACCGCTAGTAATATCACTGAGTCGATCAAGTAAATTAGTGGAAATGCTTCTGTTAATGAGTTTGTTATCAATATGCACAAACGATCCGGTAGCTCGTTCTTTTGGAATGAATTCAAATCCGGTGTTGTAAACTACGACCTCTTCGTTTTCATCAACTGCAATCTTGACCGCAATATTTGATAAGTCCGTTCTTCCATTTACAGGTATTTCTCTTTTTTCTATATTGACGGCACTGATAACTAAAACCGTATTTTCTGAGACATTTTTTAGTTGAAATTCACCGTTGTTATTTGTGCTGGTTCCAATTTTTGTTCCTTTAATTACTACTGTAGCACCTGCAACCGGCTCATTCTTGTCATTAACCACTCTCCCCCTTACATCAATTGTATCTTCGACAAAAAAAGAAAGTTTAACCTCGCTTAGTTGGGTGTTGGATTTTTGCGTGTTTGCTGGTTTTCTGATAATGAATATATTCTTATCTTTTACTTCGTAAAGAAGGGGTTGGTCCTTTAATACTAATTGCAAAACAGTTTCAACTGGTTGATTTTTCACATTGATGGTTACTGGGCTGGCATCTTTTAATACCTTATCGCTGTAGAACAAAAGATAGTCAGTTTGGTCCGCTATAGCGTTGAGTACCTTTTCGATCGGTGCGTTGGTGAAAGAAATCGTCACCTGTGCATTGCTGGAGGCGCTAACCTGCAAACAGACGACAAGAATCAAAACTGTGGTTAGCTTCATGATTTTTAACAGTTTAGTTTTTGGGTTGGGCAAAAGATACAATAGCCTTTTTTTAAGCCCTTGGTGAATAGCTTTTAGTAGCATAAATTTGCTTTGAACGGTTGATAATATGGTAACGCCAAATTCATCAACTATCAATCGGCCACTTCGGGCGGCATCCCGTGGTGGCTTTTTTGTAGTTGACCGTAAAATTTTGAGATTAATCGAAACAAAGGGTTACTGTTCCTTTCAGGAATAGCTACCATTTTACCTTAACCAGGATCGCCGGCGGGGAGCAGGCTTCACCAAGGAGGGAATAGTTCTCTTAACCTCAAAATTTCAAAGGAGTGGTTAACGGCTAAGTGGTAAAATGATTAATGAGGTTAGGTTTTCCAGGAATATTTAATAGTCGTTATTATCTAAAAAGTTTACCTGTAAGCCGTCTCCCGCTCTTATCATTGGTGGTGGATATTCACAACTCCTTTTATTGAAGTGAGGAAGGAGTGAAGCAGAACAGAAAGAACGGCTTACAAGTATATTGGTCGTGTTTACTTTATTTTCGGGTGTTCACAATGATTTTTCTTCCTTCTAACGTAAATTTCAAATCCGACATTTTTTCAATATTTGACAAAACAAAACTCAAAGGTAGATTTCTATTGATACCTCCATAAAATCTGGCATCTTCATTTCCGTTATATACTACGTCTACATCATACCAGCGTTGTAATTTTCGCATAACATCCTGCAGGTTGGTGCCTGAGAACATAAAATACCCATCTTTCCATGAAACGGCTGTTTGAGTATCCACATCGGAAATTACATTCATTTCTCCAGCTTTATTAATTTGCGCCTGCTGTCCCGGCTTCAGTACTTCTACACTTTCGTTTTTCGAAATGACTTTTACCTTCCCTTCCAACAGGGTGGTTTTGATCAGCTCTTCGTTGTCGTAGGCACTGACTGCAAAATGAGTTCCTAATACTTGTATTGTATTTTCGTTTGCTTTTACAAAAAATGGTTTCAGTTGGTTATGGGCGACCTCAAGATACACTTCACCTGTGATTTCAATTTCCCTTGTGTTTCCAACAAAACTGACGGGGAACCGTACTGAAGACTCTGCATTGACCCAAATTTTTGAGCCATCGGCAAGGGTCATCGAGTAGGTTTCCGCGCGACCTGTTGCCAGGGTATTATAAACAATTTCGTTTTGCTGACTATTTGCTTCTGACAAGTATATAAGCTGCCCGTTAGCATTCTTTACTATGGCGTCACCCTGACTTATGGTTTGTCCCGATAAAGAATCCAGTTGTATAGTTCTTCCATCAGCCAATATTAATCGCGCACCCTTAGTGCCGGCAGGGATATCCTGAGTTATTGCTATCCTGCCTGGTTCTTTTTCATTCCGTTTAGTGATATAATAAGTTGCCCATCCTATAGATACCAGTACGATCACTGAAGCTGCATATTTCATCCAATTTTTTGCCCATAGGGGCCGCAGTTTATAAGTGTTTTCTTTTTGTGTTCTTTCGGCTATTCCTGCCTCAAACTTGTGAAATTGTTGCAGTTGCTCAATAGCTACTTCATTGCTGATGCCCTCTTCAAAAATCTTATCCTTTTTAATGGTATTGAAATAGGTTGCTAACAAACTTTCGAGTTCAGATTGCTCATGGGGTAATAGTTCCCCGTGCTCAGATTTTGTCATCAGCTCTGTAAACCTATCTATGTCCGAATTCATCATATGGCGCCAGATTTTTTTATGGTAAGATGTTATTGATTAGTGCATTTATATATAAAAACACTCGAGTGGTGCATTCCGTTCCAAAATTTTAAAAAAAATACCCGAATCCGTGAAAATGGAGAAAATAAAGCTGAAATAGGGGCAAACAAATGTTTGAGATAACGGGATATATCAACTGATCTTTTTCAGTTTTTCGCGAATTTCGTTAAGCGCGCGAAATTTTATCTTTCTGATATTGGATTCCTGCTGCTGCAATTTAAGGGCTATTTCAGCGGTGGAATACCCTTCAAGCATCATTTCAATAACCTGACGTTGTTTTTTTCTGAGGGTTTTAATTAATTGATAAGCATCCCGGTAGGTTTCTGCAAGTGCTATCGTCGGCCTGGGATCTTCACTCTCCATCTTAGGTAACTCCTGACCCGCTTGTTTCCTAACCTGATTTTTTCTTAGATAATTCAGACAGGTATTGCGGGTAGTAATGTAGAGAAAGGCTT
>DATCKK010000179.1:0-2749 GCA_036562325.1 Cytophagaceae bacterium
AGTAAGCACTATGAAGAGTTTGCCAATGTAGTGGAGACGGTAGAAGCAAATATCGATCCTTACGACACTTCAGCAATGAAATTTGATATCCTGTCAAGCAAAAGCGGTATGATGGATTTCAAAATTGAAGGCGAAAAAAACATCTTCAAAATGGGCGACCTTTATGGAGATGACGTAATCAATAAAGTAATAGAATATGCTAAATATACTGCCAGGCTTTCAGCCAATATGGACTTTGATATTATTCATTGCCATGACTGGATGACTTTCCTGGCCGGTGTTGAAATAAAAGCGCTGAGCGGTAAACCACTGGTTCTTCATGTACACTCATTGGACTATGACCGTGGAGGCCCTGAAAGTCAGGGTTGGGTGTATCAACTTGAGCGTTATGCTATGAACTATGCGGACATAATCATTCCTGTAAGCCGGTACACAGGCAATATCGCGCAAAGCCATTATGGCATAGATCCCAGAAAAATCTTTCCTGTACACAATGGTGCCGATCCAGTTCATGTATTTCATGACACTAAAGACTTTCCTGAAAAGTTGATACTATTCCTTGGAAGAGTAACCGGACAAAAGGGCCCTCAATATTTCCTTGATATAGCTTCCAAAGTTATAGAGCATGTCCCTAATGTCCGTTTTGTAATGGCAGGTACCGGCGACCGTTTGCGACACTTGATTGAAAGCGGTGCTTATCGACAGATCGGTAATAAGTTTCACTTCACAGGATTTCTAAACAAAGAAAAAGTAAACAAACTACTTTCTATAGCAGACGTATACTGTATGCCTTCGGTATCAGAGCCATTCGGGCTTTCTGCACTTGAAGCAGCACAATTTGGAGTACCTTGCGTAATTTCTAAACAATCAGGCGTATCTGAAGTTTTATACGGAGCATTGAAAGCTGACTTCTGGGATGTGGATAAAATGGCCTCACATATCATCGCCTTACTTAAAAATGATTCGTTAAGAGATCAGGTAGTAAGAGATGCATTTAAAGACCTTGAAAACTGCACCTGGGAAAGAGCAGCAGAAAGTGTATCTCACATATATAATCAATTAGTTTAACCATCAAAAAAAGAGAAAGTATGCCAGCCGTTTGCTTATATTTTCAGGTACATCAACCTTACAGACTAAAACAGTATTCCTTCTTCAATATAGGGAATGATAATAACTACTATGATGAAAATCTGAATGTAGGAATACTAAATAAAGTTGCTGACAAGTGTTACATTCCTGCCAATCGACTACTTCTGCAACTGATTAATAAATATGATAAAAAATTCAAAGTTGCTTTTTCCATTAGCGGAATTGCACTTGAGCAATTTGAACAACACAGGCCGGATGTGCTTGATTCCTTTATTGATCTGGCTAAAACCGGTTGTGTAGAATTCCTTTCCGAAACTTACTATCATTCTTTAGCTTTCTTATATTCTAAAGATGAATTTGTAAGACAAGTTGAAAAGCATAAAGCCAAAATCAAAAAATACTTCAATCAGGAGCCTTCTGTATTCAGAAATACTGAGTTGATATATAACAACGAACTGGCTGACTTCATACAAAAGATGGGCTACAAAGCCATTCTTTGCGAAGGAGTAGACTGGTTGCTAAACGGAAGAACTCCTAATCAGGTATACACTGCGCCTAACAATACCAAAATAAAATGTTTGTTAAAAAACTATAAGCTTTCCGATGATGTAGCTTTCCGGTTCTCAAATAAAGACTGGTCTGAATATCCTCTGAATGCAGGTAAATATGCATCCTGGTTGCATACGCTGGAAAAAGGCTCAGATACTATAAACCTGTTCGTAGACTATGAAACCTTCGGAGAACATCAATGGGAATCTACAGGTATATTCAACTTCCTGGAAGAATTACCTGCTGAAGTATTAAAAAATCCTAATTACTCCTTCATGACTCCCGGTGAAGTGGCAGACACTTTCCCTGCCAAAGGAATATATGATGTTCACCATACCATTTCCTGGGCAGACACCGAAAGAGATTTGTCGGCATGGCTAAGCAACCCGATGCAATCAGAGGCACTATCTAAACTTTACGCCATGGAAGATGATGTAATGGCGACCAAAGACAAAGACATTATAGAGGCATGGTCCAGATTACAAACCTCCGATCTGACGTACTACATGTGCACCAAATATTGGGCTGACGGACTGGTTCACAAGTACTTTAGTCCATACAATTCACCCTACGACTCTTACATTTACTTCATAAATGCCCTCTCAGATCTTGAGCTGAGGGTGCAAAAAAAAAGCAGCGAACCGAAAAAACGTACCAGAAAAATTGAACTTGTGTAAAACAAAGTAAGCAAAAATACAATCAGGTGGAAGAAACATTTCTGTAAAGAAAGTATTCTTCCACCTTTTTTATTTTAATTTTGCTAATCAATTTTAGAAAGGTTCTTGATCAAAAATTGTTATTCATCGAGAGTAGTCGAAAGATTTTGCTCAATAACTTTCAGTATTGACAAAGCACTTTCACACTGGTAAAACATCGATAAGAGCCTGTTCTCAATTTATTAGTTAGTATAATAATCTATGAATCTTCTTTCCGCAGAAAATATTTCCAAGTCTTTTAATGAAAAAGCACTCTTTAACAATATAACCATCGGCATCAATAAAGGGCAAAAAGTAGCTTTGGTTGGAGCGAATGGATCAGGTAAAACTACCTTACTGAAAATACTTTCAGGGATTATTCCTCCTGATCAGGGCAAAGTGGTATTGAATAAAGA
>DATCKK010000180.1:0-3545 GCA_036562325.1 Cytophagaceae bacterium
ATATAATTCATCGGCATCTACATTTCGAACCTGAGCAATAAAATCAATTGAGTCTCGCTTTATTCCTCCATTTGTTCTACTGGATTTGACCGCATCAAAAATCTCATCCAAAACCTGGAGTAAACGTCTATTGGTACTTTCATCATCCAATGGTATATAAATAGAACTTATTACATCCGGAAACCAAACATTAGTTGCTCCACGTTGTACAATGCGAAATTTTGTATTGCTGCAAGGTGATTTATCTTTTTCAATTCCAAGCCAAGGTCTTGAACCGTTGCACTTGAACCCAATTTTTTGTAATGCATCAGGAGCAAATGCACCCGCTATTGATTTTGCTGCTCCACATGAACATTCATATTTAACACTCGTAAGTGAAGCCGAAATACCACCTGTGCTTCTGCGAATATGACATGTGTCAGGATTATATTCCTTTCCAGAATTATAATGTACCCATTCAGCTATCGGGAAATCCTCTATATGACCCTCAGGACACACCACGACAAATCTTTCCGGTATGAGCCTTCTACGCCTTTTTTCAGGAATACTGGCGCAACTTCTGGCATGCTCCTTATGCCAGTAATCAATACCATCACACCTAACCTTATCAGTATAATAATTGAGTTTTTTCATAGATCCACAAAAAGGGCAGTAATGCCATAATGGGAACTTTACGGCTGGAATCGTCAGATGATAGTTTGGAGACCCGGAACTTCTGTCCCTGAATTCAGGGGGTCTTCTCAGTTCTTTGACACCAAGTCGTTTTTTTAGTCTTTCATCCTCAATAAGAAATTCTTTCTCGTCATGATAACGCCATGCATCAAGTCCCGCAATCATTAAAGATTGATCCTCGGGGAAAGGAACAATTGCTCCTATACCCCATGGACTGATTAACTGAGACCGACGTATAGGGTTTCTCTGGTATATCATCGCTATTCCTCCTTATTATAGCGGTTTTCCAACACTTTTACTTCACATGATGCATCTACATTTCTCATCGATGTAGGAGTCGGAAACGATCGTAATCCCCAGTTAATATTTCGTAATGAACCAAATGGAAACATCAGCGGGAGTGACTCCCCTCCATTAAAATCATGAAACTTTTGCAACTGAGGCTCCCATGTTTTCCAATCTGCCAATATATCATCAACATGTCTGAGGCAGTGCTCTGTTTCACCAGGATCAATTGATTCAATGCGTTCTCTAATAATTCTTTTAATTTTCTTAATTACCTCTTCTGTTGGATATTGAGGTTGAGCACTATTAAAGCTGTCATCAGCCTCAAGTCTTATTATACCTATAATTATCGCATGCAATGCTCGTTCCCTTAGGGGTGGGGAAAAAGGTGTAACACTGGTCGGTTCAACATGGCAGTATATACGTGAATGGTAGTTTATAAATTGCTCATAGTGTGATTTATCTCGAGGTCTACCTGGATTATATACAGTAAAAATGATACCAGGAGCATTATCACCTGATCTTCCCACACGGCTGGTTGCCTGAATGTATTCAGATGTAGTTTTGGGCTGACCAGCAACAGACATCAAACCGAGTCTTGGTACATCCAGACCAACAGATATCATATTGGTCGCCAGACAAATGTCTATTGGAATAGTTTTTGGTTTACCACTCTCATCCCTACCAGGCGGATAAGCTATATTAAGGTCACCTAAAATTGCCGTAACCTTTTCACTTTTAATTCTGCTGGTAAGTTCTTCGTCACGTCTTATATATCTTCTGCGTTCCCTGTAACCAGGTATTTTATCTTCTCGTCTTCGCTTATAAATAACGTGGAGATATTCATCAATGTCTGCACGTATCCACGTTGATACCTGACCAAGCTCCCGGATACTATTAAAATATCCTATATGCGTCCAGTATGGATCTCTCTCTGATTCATCATTAACATCCAAAGCACTTGCTGCATAAAGCAATGTAGCATATAATCGTATCATCGTCGTTGCAACAGATGATGAACCTGCTGCCAATATACCGACATACATACGTCCATTCTTGCTTTTATCTTCAATAGCAAAAAATGAATCGCCGGCATTGAGACCAGGTGGAGGAAACTGTTTTACATTTTCATATCCACAGTTATACAATGCATGACATTGTTCTTTTGCTCTACTAATGGTCGCAGTGGATGTAATAATTTTGGGTAGTATTTTTTTACCTTCTATATCAAATGTGCATAATTCATTTATCATGGTTTCATAATGACCTACCATAGAACCAAGCGGACCAGTTATTAAATGCAACTCATCCTGTATAATCAGATCTGGTGTTGTAACTTTCCTTCCATTATCAAAACCAAATATTCTCTGCGCTTTGGGTAAAAAAGGAAGCATAGCAAACTTATCTACAGTACCCAAAACAAGGGTCGGAGTTTTTTCATATATATCATCATCTATTATATATAAAGGTAATGAGTCTTGACTGAAGTCACAACCGTGTTCAGAATTACCACATTTAAATTCAATATAATATCCTTGGCCGGTTTTTCTTTTTTCTAAACCTGGTACTTCAAAAACTGTTCCTTTTTGAGTGCTTCTTGGTACCGGACCAATCTGAGCACCACACCAGGGACATTTTCTTATTACAAATGGATACTCACCATTTTCACTCTTAATTTTGTCATAAGCTTTTACGGCATCATTTTTATGGTTTGGTGTAGTAGCACTTCCAACCCATAATCCAATTGATATTCTTGCCTCACCAAGTTCGGATATTTTTTCTTTTCTTATAGTTTCACAGGCACAGATCATAGCCGCCGCCCGTTCATATTGCTGAGCCGTAAGCAGGCGTAATGTGTATCTCATGATTATAGCAGTCCCGTCATCATTTCTGTTCTTTAGTCTCCGAATAAATATTGTAAAAGCTGATAATCCCAGATAGGCTTCTGTCTTTCCACCGCCAGTTGGGAACCAAATCAAGTCCACATATTTTCTTTCCGGGCATGTCGGATCTGACATCGATTTAAGATTAATCAGGATGAATGCCAATTGAAATGGGCGCCATTTGCCATAGCGTGTTTTGTCCCCATACCAAGTGTTCTTATCATGTATATCTGGTAATTTTTCTACAGGATTTTCAAGCTTGATATATCCGTTTCCATCATCAACCCATTTTTGCAATGGTAAGTTATAATGCAACTGTTGCAAAAGCATAGCTCTGTTCATGTAGCAAAAGGCTTTTTTTATCTGAGGGTCTTTTTTCAACAACTCAATTCCTTCTATCATCCTTTCCAGGCAATTTTCACAATTATGAATATGTCTGTATGCAGTGGTCTTATAAGGATTTTTCAGTTTGCTTGCTTCTTTTTTAAGTCCATTTATCCATTCCTGGTATTTACGGCATAAAGTATTAAGCTCAATAATGGCCTCTTCTATGTTACCATAATCACTCATTTTATACATATCGAGTGAAACTCCATCCATTTTATTGGGTACTATTGGTTTTATTTCATATTGTGGAAATATAGAGGTACTGATTTCAAATACCCCATTTTCTGTTTCTTTCCAGATAGCCGCACAACCATGGCC
>DATCKK010000184.1:0-2785 GCA_036562325.1 Cytophagaceae bacterium
AGGGTAATATTGCTGTTTATTCAAATACCATGCAGGTACGAAATGTAGCCAATAATTCTATTAGAGACCTCAGGTCGGGAGCTGATAATACTTGTGGAGGTTCAGCGACCGGAGGAGGGGTGATGATACCAGATCCTGCCAGGCCTCACGATACGTATTATTTATTTATCGCGAATGATGTTACCGGGGGTAATTGTGGTAACAAGGGGATCAATTACTATAAATTTCGTAAAAACGGAGGGGTGGTAACATATCTTTCAGGCCCTACAAATCTAATAGCTAGTCCGAATGTGGATGAATCCATTTGTGCAGGAAGTGACGGGAATGGAAATTATTGGATTGCAAGTCATGATCAGGCATCTAATAAATTTAAATTATGGAATGTAACAGCGGGTGGAGTTAGTGCCAGAGCCGATCAGGCGATAGGGCCATCCGGGGTAGTCACCGGAAACTCTTATATTAAAATTAGTCCTTGTCAGGATAAGATTGCATGGCATGGAGGTACACAATTGGTGGTATATGCCTTCGACCGGGCTACTGGTACTATTGGAGCTGAGTTAGGGGCATGGGGCACTGCTATTCATGGAATTGGACTGGAATTTTCACCCAATGGAAATACAATATATGTATCAGGTATGGGAACAGAAGTAAAATGGTATACCATAGGCGGAGGTTCCGGTACCATTGCAGGTAGTGGTTCATGGAGCATGCAATTAGGTCCGGATGGAAAAATTTATACTTCTCCTGGAGGAAACAGTATCGGAGTAATAAATAACCCTAATAATCCGGCTACGACTACCTATGGTTCTGTTTCTTTGGGTTCTGGAAGTACTTTCCGGGGCTTGTCCAACATTGCCTGGTTGAATCCTAATAAACCTGAAATTGATACCAGCATAGCTGGATGTAAAGTAGATTTTAACCACTTGTTTAAAAATTATTACAATACCAATATTGGTGTAAATAACGGCTCATTTAATTGGAATTTCGGTGACGGAAAATCTTCTACTTCAGTGGCTCCTTCTCATACCTATGATTCAGATGGTACTTACAATGTTACAGTAACCTTTAAAGATGCGACCTGCGGGCATACCTGGTCAGCATCTACTTCGGTGGAGGTAGATTGCAGCATGCCTGTTTCCTGGTTGAGATTTGATGGAGAATATAAAGCAGGAAGCGTAATTCTTGAGTGGGCTACTGCAAGTGAAATTAATAATAGTCATTTCCTAATCGAAAGGTCAATTGATGGAATTAGTTTTACTCCAATTGGAAGGGTAGAGGGTAGCGGAACTACCAGTGATTTTAGATATTATAAATATATTGATAACTCGCCGGTGTTTGGGAAAGCTTATTATCGACTTCGTCAGGTAGATTTTGATGAGTCTGCAGACTTAAGTAATATTATTGAAGTAAATGCCAACTCTTCAATAATTAATGTAGTACCTAATCCAAGCAAAGAAAACTTTACCATCTCTATCAGCGGAGCTGAATCTGCAACAATCTATGTAACAGATGTACTGGGTAAACTTGTGTTTGAAGCTACTTCTATAGATGAATTAAAAAATATTACTTTTGGTGATGATTTGCCTGAAGGGACCTATTTACTAAACGTAATTACTCAAGATACATCTTATACTGAGAAGTTGATAAAAGAATAATACTAAAAGATTTTATCTGTAAAAATAGCTGCCTTCGATGCAAGGCAGCTATTTTTTTATACTATTCTATAAGTATTCTCCTTTCTGAACTGGCATCTGCTGTAGTTAGCCGGACAAAATATATTCCCTTTGGAAACTGTGATAGATCTATGGATGATCCTGTTGTTATCGGCATTACTTTTATTATCTCACCATACATGTTCAGGATGGCAAGTTCAGCCGTATTATTATCGTTAGCAAAGTTAACGGTTATCTCCTTTTTTGCCGGAACAGGGTAAACGGTGAATTGATTTTTATCCAAATCTTTTGTATATCCTGTTAATTCAGAAACCTCGATTTCAACAGAGTCTTTGACGATACAACTATTGGTATCTGCTACAGCTAAAATGTACCAGGTGTTGGAGGTTGGACTTGCCGCTACTGTTTTTTCTGTACTGCTGTTAAGAGTTGCTTCCGGAGACCATGTATAAGAGACTGCTCCATCCGGGCCAGTTAAAGTAGTACTGTTTCCGGCCACAATAATGTTTTCGGAGACAGTAATAGTTGTTGAAAAAGTAGAAGCCTGGCCTTTTGCTGATAGCGTGCTATTGTTGCCGGAAGCATCAGAGAATGTAGTAGATAACCTGTCTTCATTGAAGTGGTATAAAGCTAGCGTGTTTTCATCGTTGGTGAATTCAGACGATGGAACAGAATAATTGTCTCCTGTGTATCGCATGTTTTTAGAGAGTCTGAGCTCATCTATATATCCTTTTGCAAACGATGATGCACTATGGTCAGATCTTCCAATGTATAATTGGGTGTAAGTCGGATTAACATCGGCTTTCCATTCTTCGATTTTATTACCGTTCATATATAAAAAGTTGGTGCTGTCCGAATGTCGGTGAACAATAGCAATATGATGCCAGGTTGAGGTTTGAACTGATGATTGGGAATAGTTTAAATTGGCATTACTTTTATCATCTCCTCTCATGCCCACCTGAATACTTGTTGCTGATACTGTATTTATGACTAATTCCACCCCATCTCCTGCAGTGCTTCCCCGGTTATCAAAGATTTTATACGCTCCGCTGCCACAAATATTAAAAAATGTTTCTATGGTAAAGTCACTATGGTTGGGAATAGTTACAGAT
>DATCKK010000189.1:0-8298 GCA_036562325.1 Cytophagaceae bacterium
AGGTGTTTTTTAATAAAATAGGTCTTTTTGTGAAATTTTTGTTTTAATTTTTAAGTTAACAGGGGGAGTTTAATATTTTTTTTCTAAATTTACTTCAAAGTTTACTCATTACTACTAATAAACAAAATATGGCTTATTTAAGATTTAAAGCACTTGAAACAGTAAACAACAGACAACCTGTTAAAGTTACCTATCCTTCCTCTAAAGTTTCCGATTATTTCGGAGATAATGTATTTGGTCTTGAGGCAATGAAAAGGACCCTGGCACCAAGTTCATTTAAAAAAGTAATGGCAGCTATTGAAAGCGGTGAGCGAATCGATGCGGCTACTGCTGATGCTGTGGCTTCTGCTATGAAAACCTGGGCGATTGAAAAAGGTGCTACACACTATACTCACTGGTTTCAGCCTTTAACAGGCAGTACAGCAGAAAAGCATGATGCATTTTTTGATACAGACGAGTTCGGCAGAGCAATTGAAAAATTCAAAGGTAGTGCCTTGGTTCAGCAGGAGCCAGATGCTTCATCATTCCCTAACGGAGGTATAAGAAATACCTTTGAAGCAAGAGGCTATACTGCCTGGGATCCAACATCACCTGCTTTTGTTATGCAAAATGCAACAGGTGCAACACTTTGTATTCCGACCATATTTGTTTCTTATACCGGTGAGGCTTTAGATTTTAAAACGCCATTAATTAAAGCTTTAGCGGCTATCGATAAGGCTGCTGTTGCAGTGTGTGACTATTTTGATAAGAGTATCACTAAAGTAACTGCTACTTTAGGGGCAGAGCAGGAGTATTTTCTTGTCGATGAGGCATTGTATAATGCAAGGCCTGACCTGGTAATGGCTGGAAGAACTGTTTTTGGACACTCTCCTGCAAAAGGACAGCAGTTGGAAGACCATTACTTCGGTTCTATTCCTCCAAGAGTTCAAAACTTTATGGTGGATTTTGAAATCGAGGCTTTAAAACTTGGCTTGCCTGTAAGAACAAGACATAATGAGGTGGCACCAAGCCAGTTTGAAGTGGCTCCTACTTTTGAAGAGTGTAATCTGGCAGTAGATCATAACCAGTTGTTGATGGATCTAATGCAGAAAGTAGCAGAAAAACATAATCTGAAAGTGTTGTTCCATGAAAAACCATTTTCAGGTATCAATGGTAGTGGTAAGCATAACAACTGGGCATTATGTACCAATACTGGTAAAAACCTTCTGGCGCCTAGCAGCAAACCAAAAGAAAATCTTATATTCTTAACTTTCTTTGTTAACGTTATCAAAGCGGTTCATGATTATGCAGACTTATTAAGGGCAAGTATTGCTTCTGCAGGAAATGACCACAGATTAGGGGCAAATGAAGCTCCTCCGGCTATCATGTCTGTATTCATAGGACAAACTTTAACAGAGATGTTAGAAGAGTTGGAGAAGAACGGAAACGTTAAAGTTGATAAAGGGGATAACGTATATATGAAGTTAGGTATTAACAAAATACCTGAAATTCTTTTGGATAATACTGATAGAAACAGAACTTCTCCATTTGCCTTTACCGGAAATAAATTTGAATTCAGGGCGGTAGGTTCTTCTGCTAATAGCGCTGCTCCAATGACTGTTCTTAATACGATTGTTGCTGAAACACTTTGGAAGTTTAAAGAAGATGTTGATAAGCAAATCAAAAAAGGAACGAAGAAAGAAGTTGCTATTATTAATGTCCTGAGAGAATATACTATTCAAACCAAGAAAATCAGATTTGAAGGTAACGGATATTCTGAAGAGTGGGTAAAAGAAGCAGAGAAGAGAGGCCTTTCAAATGTGAAAACTACTCCAGAAGCGCTTGATTTCTACCTGACTGAAAAAGCTAAATCAGTTTTCATTAAGCATGGTATCTTTAACGAGAGAGAAATTGAAGCAAGACATGAGATTATGCTTGAGAACTATGTTAAGAAAATTCAGATTGAAGGTAGGGTAATAGGAGACCTGGCGCTTAATCATATTATTCCGACTGCTATAGCTTATCAAAACAAGTTGATTGCAAACGTAAAAGGTTTGAAAGAGCTTGGTCTTGAAAAAGAAGCTAAAACAGTTATGGATGAGATTAAGGCTATGTCTAAATACATCAGTACTATTCAGACCGATGTAGAGGCAATGACTGAAGCAAGAAAGAAAGCGAATAATACTGAAAACATGAAAGAGAGAGCTCTCTTATATTGCAATGAAGTGAGAAAGTACTTCGATACTATCAGATATGCAGTAGATAAGCTTGAGCTATTGGTTGATGATGAAGACTGGCCTCTGGTTAAATACAGAGAATTATTATTTATGAGATAGTAAATAATATTTAGTAAGTTGTAAGTTTAAAACTGGTAAGATTTGCATTAGCAAATTTTACCAGTTATTTATAATATTTGATTTTTACTTTTTTGGGCTTTTTTATTCGGCCATTGCTTTGGCTGCAATATATCCGGTGGTCCAGGCCGCCTGGAAGTTAAATCCTCCAGTTACACCATCAATGTTTAATACCTCTCCGGCAAAGTAAAGCCCCGGACATATTTTACTTTCCATAGTGGAAAAGTTTATTTCCTTTAGTGATACTCCACCGCAAGTAACAAACTCTTCTTTAAAAGTGGTTTTACCCTTCACTGTATAAACTCCATGCACTAGCTCTTCCAGTAATTTATTTAATGACTTTTTAGAAATGTCGCACCATCTTGTCTCATTATTGATTCCTGACAATTCCACAAGCCTTTCCCAAAGCCTTCTGGGAACTTTAACTATAGGGTTGGAAATGATTAATTTTTTAGGATGTTCTTCTTTATACTTTTCAATTTCATCCCTTACCGCTAGTTCTTTTTCTCTTACCCAATTGATGCTTATGTTGAAGTTATAGTTGGTTTTATGTAACTCCTCCGCGGCCCATGCAGATAGCTTTATTACTGCCGGCCCGCTGAAGCCCCAGTGGGTAATAAGTATGGGGCCTTGTTGTTTTAGTTTGCTGCCTTCTATTTTAACTTCCGCATCAACGGCTATTCCCTGAAGCCCGCTGAGGCGATTATCTGGTACGTTGAAGGTAAACAAGGAAGGTATCGGAGGGTGAATAGTTTGACCAAGAGAGCGGAGCCAATTGTAGGAATCACTATTCGGATTACCTCCGGTGGCTATTAATACTTTATCGCATTCGATTATTTTATCATTTCTTAAGTGAATATTAAATCCGGGATTCCTATTTTCAATTTTTATAACTCCTGCCTCCGTTAATATCTTTACGCCTGCTGCTTTGGATTCACGCAACAGACAATCTATAATTGTTTGAGAGTTATCACTTACCGGAAATATTCTTTCGTCTTCCTCGGTTTTTAATCTAACTCCTCGTTGTTCAAACCACTGGACAGTCTCTTTGGAGGAAAAAATTTTAAAAGCGTTTTTAAGTTCTTTACCACCTCTTGGATAGTTTTCTATAAGCTTGTTTATATCATAGGTAGCATTGGTTACATTGCACCTCCCTCCACCTGATATTTTTACTTTAGATAAAAGCTTAGAACTCTTTTCGAGTATAATTACTTCTGCTTTTGGATTAAACTTGCTACAATTTGCCGCAGTAAAAAAGCCAGCGGCTCCTCCACCTACAATTACTATTTTAGTTGACATCAGTTTCTTATCTCTAATCCCTACATTGAAAGCTCTTCAAGTATCAGCATTGTCTTATATCTATTCTATCTTCTTCTTTTTCGGGATGTACCAGAAACCCCTAATACACCTAATAGTCCTCGTGTAAGTTCACGGAAAATAGTCCTGCCAACCTGCTTGGTAATGGAGCTTTCCAGTACGGTTTCCAGAGTACTTTTTTCTTTTCGCCCGGACTTTTCTTTTTTTGCTTCTTTTTTTTCTACATGTCTTTCCTCAACATTATCCTGACTGTTAATTTTTTGGGAGAGTATTTCATAAGCACTTTCCCGGTCTATTACTTTATTGTATTTATCTGCAAGGATTGATGTTTCAACGATTTCCGTAATTTCATCATCGGTCAGGATGTTCATTCTGGAAGCAGGAGCTTTTAACATAGTAGCTGCCAGTGGGGTAGGAGTACCTTTTTCACTTAATACAGTAACCGCAGCTTCTCCAATACCTAATGAAGTTAACAACTCTTCTGTGTTGTAAAACTCCGTAAGTGGATAATTGGCTGCAGTGAGTTTTATCATTTTTCTATCGTTAGCGGTAAAGGCACGCAGGGCGTGTTGTATTTTTAACCCCAGTTGTCCTAATACAGAAGGCGGTATGTCTGAAGGGTTTTGTGTGCAGAAGAAGATACCAACACCTTTAGATCGAATTAATTTAACAATTGTTTCTATCTGATCTATTAAAGTTTTACTTGCTTCTTCAAAAATGAGATGCGCTTCATCTATGAATAATATTAGTTTAGGTTTCTCGAGGTCGCCTTCTTCGGGGAAGGTAGAATAGATCTCTGCCAGCAGGCTCAACATGAAAGTTGAAAATAGCTTTGGCTTGTCTTGTATATCGGTAAGCTTTATGATGGAAATGTATCCATCGCCATTTTTATTGGTTCTTATCAGGTCTTGTACATCAAAGGAGGTTTCACCAAAAAACAGGTCTGCCCCTTGTTGTTCCAGTTCTATAACTTTACGGAGAATGGTAGAAGTTGAAGCCCCTGAAATCTTACCATATTCTTTTTCAATTTTTTCTTTCCCTTCTTCGGAAATATACTGTAATAACTTTTTAAAGTCTTTGAGGTCCAGCAAAGGCAAACGTTGGTCGTCGCAAAACTTAAATATTAAAGAAACGATACCGGATTGGGTATCATTCAGATTAAGAATCTTCGAAAAAAGTACGGGGCCAAACTCTGAAACTGTAGCTCTAAGGCGAACTCCCTTTTCTTTAGAAATACTTAATAGTTCGACAGGAAACTCTCTGGGAGTATAGGGGATACCTATTTTTTCATGACGCTCGATTATAAAGGGCTTTTTTTCTCCTTTGGCTGCAATACCGCTGAGGTCCCCTTTTATATCCATCATCATTACCGGAACACCTTTTTCAGAAAGGCTCTCTGCTATTACCTGCAATGTTTTAGTTTTTCCTGTTCCGGTAGCCCCTGCAATTAAGCCATGTCGGTTAAGAGTTTTTAAAGGAACTTGTATATGGATATCTGAAATAACTTCGTTTTCAAAAATAGGTGCTCCAAGAATAATGGATTCACCTTTTACTGTATATCCTTCTTTTAAAGTTTGGATAAACTTGTCTTTCTTTTCAGTCATTGTCGAAATAAGTAGAGAATGATTATTGTAAAAATAGCAAAAAAGTAACTTTCGTTTATGTAAAAAGAAGATTTTACATGGAGTAAGTACTTCCAAGGTTAGTAAATAACTATTCTGTATCTATTTGGGTTGTTTTTAAAAAAAATAGCAATAATTATGAAACCGAATAAAGCTGCTTCAAATTCAACTACCAGAAGTATTGATGAGATCATTAAAGAAAATGAAGAGTTGATGAAGAAGATAGGAGAAAATAAAAAGAAGTTTTTTCAGAAATACGGAAAACGTTAAAAAGATTTTATTGCAAGGGGAGTTTAGAAATGAATTCCCTTTTGCAATGAACTTTGCCTGAGAAGGCCCCAAAGAAAAAGACTACCCTTTAAGCTAGTCTTTTCTCCCATTGATCATTAATCAATATAACTTTGTTGATGGGAATTTTTTTGTCTACGATGGTGTAGGTAAATTCAACCGGGTAGGGGGTGATATAAAAGTTTTGATCGTCCAGGAATCCGGAGTTGCTTACACTTAGGCCAACTACTTTAAAAAGTTCGCCGGAAGGTTTTTTAATAATGTCATTTGTATTGATTTTGATTTCATCTGTTATTAGTTGGTACTTCATAAAATTTGATAATTTGTAGGAGAAATATACTGGAAAGAAGTTGGGATAGTTGCAGAAAATTATCCACAATAAGGGGATACACTTGTTTTTGAAGAGTATATACTAGTAGTGGAGTGCGGACTGAATCATTATAAATTCATTGATATTTTCCATGTTAATGGCCCCTACCAATTTACCATTTTTTACGACCGGTATAAGAGTTTCGCCGTTTCTTTGAATCATTGTGAATAATTGATCCAGACGATCGGATTCGTTTACTGCGAAAAAGTCTTTATTCATTATATCTGATAACTTGTCCTGTGGTAGATGGTCTTTTAATGAAGCCAGTAACTGTTTTCTTGATAAAGAACCTATTACTTCTTCATTATCTGTGGCGATAATAAAATCATGATCCGTTCCGGAAAGCATGGCGTTTAAGGCATCATTGATGGTTTGCTCCGGTTTTAATAGGCCGAACTTTGTCATCATGGCGTCTTTCACCCGATATCCTTTTAAAAATTCAAGGTTTTGTACGGTAATATTTTCAGCATAGGCACCCAGGAAAACAAAGAACCCAATAAATAACAGGAATGGATTATAAAATAGCCCGAGTATAGTGAATATTACGGCTATGAATTGTCCAATACTTGAAGCAATGCTGGTTGCTTTTATTCTTCCTAACTTAAAGGCGAGCAATGCTCTTAATATCCTCCCTCCATCCATTGGGAATGCCGGTATAAGATTAAATACTACCAGAATAACATTTACAGCAAACAATGAATAGATGAAGTAACGCGGGGTGAAAATCCCATCCATGGCAAATTGTTGGTAAGCTTCGATATCAAAGGGGAGTATAAGGTAAAGAATCAGGGCAATGACCACATTTACGGCAGGACCGGCTGCCGTAATCCATAGCTCATGTTTAGGGTTATCAGGAATTCTTTCCAGGCTGGCCAATCCTCCTATAGGTAAAAGGGTGATTTTAGTGGTAGCAATGTTATATTTTTGAGCAGTTAAGGCATGTCCGAATTCGTGTAATAGTACACATAAAAAAATACTAAGAACAAAAAGTACTGTCAGGCCTACCTGACTCCAATCGCTTCCGCGGTTGAGTTCAGAAACAACTATCCATCCGATAAGAATCAGAAATGTCCAGTGAATTTTTACTTTTATGCCAAAATACTTACCAACAAATAAGGACCATTTCATAGATCTAAAAAGGATTTTGGTATATAACCTTTGTTCCGGAAAACTGTTTAAATAGCTGATAAGGGCTAAATTTTTACTGTTGTATAATTAATTGATTGATTGATTGATTGATTGATTTACATTTGATTGTGGTTGGTATCCTGTTAAGGGTTTTGGCTGTTCATGGCAGAATTCGCGCATAGGAACAAAAAGAAATGTAAGATTTTGGTAAAAGCCAGGAAAATTCTATTTTTGCGCCTTTGATAAGCACTCGTAGTTCAACTGGATAGAATATCGGATTTCGGCTCCGAGGGTTGAGGGTTCGAATCCTTCCGAGTGCACAAAACAGAGCGAAGAAGGAACGGTTTGAAAGTTCTTGTTCTTCGCTCTTTTTATTTGTTGGTAGTTTTAAAGTTTTTACAAGTATCAGTCTCTGATATTTGTAAAAAATCCCTGATATTTATAAACTTATAGAAAAAAGTTTGGCTTTTGTAGTAGTAAGTAGTATATTTGACATTCAATAGAGCTTACTATTAACCCGGTTTAATAGTGAGCTTAAAAATATCTGAATACGGCATTTTTCTTAGTAAAACCAGTTTTTTGTTGAAACAAAACTATTAGAATAACAATGTTTTTTAGGCAATTCCTTGATAAGAGAAATCACAATGGTTTACTGATTTTAGCTATTCTGTTTCTTTTCATCTCTACTAGTTCTCATTCTCAATTTGTTCTCTATGATAATACTAGTACGGGGCTTCCAATTAATAAGGCCACTTCTATTGGTGTGACTTTAGTGGAAGATATTTTTATCGGTACCCGGGATCAGGGAATAATACATAAAAGTGTATTGGGCTGGGATAATTATTATAAGCCTGTTACAAGCAACTTCCCTAATAATTATATTCAGGATGTGTATGTGGCAGGTAGCGAAGTGATTATATCAACACAATATGGAGGTGTAGGCATTTTTAAAGGGCAGGGATGGACTACCATGAATTCATCAACTACCTCGGGTAATATTCCGGATGACCAGGTAGAAGCGGCTTGTTATGACAGTAAAGGAAATTTATGGATGGCGACATTTTTGGGCCTGGTGATGGATAGCGTAGCCAGTGATGAATGGAAGTTGTTTAATATGTCCAATTTTCCGGTAATGCCTACTAACCACATAACCAAATTGGTTATTGATAGTAAAGATATCAAATGGATGGGGACATCCGATGGGGTACTTCGTTTAAAAGATTCTGTTTTTACATTATAC
>DATCKK010000193.1:0-15683 GCA_036562325.1 Cytophagaceae bacterium
TCATGTAGGAGCAGGGACTTTTAAACCTGTGAAAGCAACCAATGTATTTGAGCATGAAATGCATTCGGAACAAATACTGGTAGAAAAAAACTTCATACAACAATTATTAAATAAGTTGTCCGGAAACATTGCTGCGGTTGGTACTACTTCTTTGCGCACACTGGAAAGCCTTTATTGGCTGGGATTAAAAATCCACAATAAGCTTTTTGAATCCGATGGTTCATTAAAAGTAAATCAATTTGAATATTACACATTAAAGCCAACCTTGTCTCCACAAGAAGCATTACGAAGCATTATCGAGTATTTAGAAAAAACAGATTCAGATAAACTGCTTGCAAGAACCCAACTGATGATCACTCCCGGATATCCTTGGCAATTGGTTAATATACTTGCCACTAACTTTCATCAACCCAAAAGTACACTTATACTTTTAGTAGCCAGTTTTATTGGAGATAAATGGAAAGGCTTATATCAGTATGCACTTGAAAACAACTTCCGTTTTCTCAGTTATGGGGACGGGAGTTTACTATTCCGGGGAAAAAATTAAAGTAGTTTATATGAATTACTTTTATAAACCACTAAATGCATAATCTTTTATAAACTTCTATCCTGTTTTATATCACTATTCAATAACAGCAACATAATAGAAAGAATTTGGGTTTAAAGAAGTATTATGAGTATCTATTTACAATAGGTATTTACCAACTCCTGAACCTTTTTGTCATATTGTAAGCTGTATCCCAGCCGAAGAGACTGGTTCAGGTCATTACACGCCTGTTGATTTTTATTTTGCTGAAGGTAAAGTTCTCCTCTCAATGCAAACGCAAGAGCACTTTCAGTATTTACTCTGATGGCTTCCGATAAGTGTTCGATTGCAGAAACCGGTTCTTTTGAAGCAATCTTTATCCGTGCCATTTCCATATAAGCCTGGAAAAAATCAGCGTCTATTGTTGTAGCCTGCTTATAATATTTATATGCTTCTTCAGGCTGTCCTGTTTTCTCCCGAATCATACCACATAGAAAAGAATAATCTGGATTTGAAGGATTTTTTTGAACTGCAATGATTGCATCTTTAATAGCTCCTTTATAATCTTCTAATTCATATTTGGCATAAGCCCGGTAATAATAAGCTTCTGCATAAGATGTATCTTTCTTGATCGCTTTATTGAACTCTAAGATGGCCCCCAAAAAATCCTCATTCTCAAACTTTTCTATACCTTTCTGTATAAGTTCTTTAGCCAGGCCATCATCCGGCCTGACACTATCAAAACCGGCAACTGAAAACAATACAATGATTATTAGGCAAGTGCGAAAATATCTTTCCAACATACAATTCATAAGAAGCAACAATTGGTATTGAAAAAATATACGATTTTGATATTGATCGTTTTAAATTGAAAAAATTATACGCGTTTCCCCTTAGACTTTCAGCATGGCAGACGCCCAAGTTAGTCGTTTAAAATTAGTTTTCTATTTCCCTTAACCACTTCTTTTACCTGGGATTATATAACTTATAGACTATTTCTATTATTTTCTTTTCCTCCTCTTTTCCAGCCAGAAAAGCATCTATCTGATTGGCATATCTCTGATCAAAGTAGGACACTTCATCCTCTTTGCCAATCTTGCAGATATGCGATTTATAAGCATGCATAACAAATACTTCAGTAAGATTGATTTTTCTTCCGTTGTATACAGGCTTATATGTTAACACATTATATTTTCTAAATATTTTTATACAATCCTCCCACCGAAATGTCGCCAAAGGTTCAATCAGCCCTTTATCGCTCACCAATTCAGGTATTAATAAAGTTATATAAACAGGCTTGAATTGTAACTCAGACCTGTAAGTATCAAAAACCAAATCTTCGCCCAATTCCATTTGATATAAATCTTTCAATGAATAATACTCAAAGCTTCCATCGGAATAGAAGTGTTTTAACCGATAATCCAATTCTTCTGATGACAAGGTATCATTCAAACTATACGAAGTATAAGCCGTAATCTCTCCTTCCCTTAAAGCATTCAAAAGTACTTCGGCTATTTTATTTTCCTTTCCAAAAAGATTTTCATTTTCCGTTATCCTCAGATCTATGGAGCGGACAAGCCGTTGTTGGTACAATACTCTGTCTTCTCGCTGAGAATAAGCAACAATTGATATAAGCAGCAATAGTTGAGTGGCCAATAATCGGATCATCTTCAACATAGTTTTTATGTATTAAAACGCTCCTGCATTATTAAAAAGTATACGACCACATATTATAATAGCTTGATTTTTAATACATTTTTTGATACATTAAACATAAATATTTAAGAAGAATTTTTATGAAACAATCCCTGCTTCTTCTCCTATACTTTATAACACTGACTGGTTTTCAAAGTGATAATGGATTCAAAAACGAGCAATTAAGGCATTCCAGAGTCAAAGCGGCATTTCAGGAAAAAGAAGATACTGTAAAAAAATTTTTTGCTGCTCAGGGAATAACCTTCGAAAAAGCACACCTGTTTTTCAGAGTATTTAAAGCAGAACAGGAAATGGAAGTGTTTGCCAGAAATGGTAATACCGGAAAATTTACTTTGATAAAGCGTTATCAAATATGTATGAATTCAGGAGAACCAGGCCCCAAGAGAAGACAAGGAGACTATCAAATACCTGAAGGCTTTTACCACATCAATGTTTTCAATCCCTATAGTTCTTACCATTTGTCCATGGGAATAAACTACCCTAATGAATCGGACAAAAAACTTGGATATAAGCAAGCACTGGGAGGAGATATCTATATCCATGGAAGATGTGTAACTATAGGATGCATTACATTCAGTGATGAAGATATAAAGGAAATATACATTTCAGCAGTACAAGCCAAGTCTAACGGACAAAACAAAATTCCCGTTCATATTTTCCCTTGCAGGATGAATGAAGAAAATATGAAAAAGCTTACAGAAATTTATAAAGAGAAAGAGGAGCTATTAAAATTCTGGAATAATATAAAGCAGGGATACGACTTATTTGAAAATACAAAAACTATTTTTTCCTTTTCAGTTGAGGAAAGCGGATATTATAAATTTTAAATCCGGAATAATCTAATGTCGTTTGATGAATGCGACATTCACCAAACGACTTAATCATCAAAACTTCATCTTCGAATGGTTGCCCATATTTTCAGGATCGTGAGTAACGTATGTTTTAGCCAGATCCCATAATTGAACCATTTTATTTGAACTTGAATCCCAATACTCTGCTTCCTCAATCTGAACCTTCAAAAGAGCGAGGTTAGGATCATTTATACCGTTTGGAAAATAAGCTTTTAATACAGGTTTCCAGAGTTCTTCCATCTTGGTTCTATCCCTCACTACCTCTGCCTTTCCTGAAATAGAAACATAAGTTTCATTATCAACATCCGAATAAGATACATTGACACAACGATGCTTTTCTATTTCATCTACCTTCAACGATGCCAGATTGGTAAAAAACCAAACATTCCCTTCACACTCAGTTTGCATGGTTGTCATTGGCATACTACGCAAACAACCATTTTCATGCATTGTTGTCAGCATGGCTGTCTTTATATTTTTAATTCTGTCATGCAACTCAACGTACTTTTTACAGGTCTCCATAATTATCTGTTTATAAGTATTATTACATTATAACAGACGTATAAAAAAATATGTTTATTTTGCATAATCAATTAACATCTTCATCTAATGGAGGAACTTAAACAGTTTAAAGAATTGTTTTGGGATGCATTTCATCGCCCCAGGCTTATCACAGAAAAGTATACCGAAATCTGGCAAAGTCTGGAACCATTAAACGATTACCTTGCAGGGCCCTTGTTTGCTATTTATGAAAAAGGTAATTGCCAATATGTTTTTCAGGACAATGAACGATTTCCAGGCATCAGTACTTCCGATGATTTATTGAACTGGCTCGTCGAGTTAGTTGAAGAATATAAAAACGGTATATTGCAAGGTACTGTTGAGAATGAAGACGAAAAAAAAGACTATCAACTACTCATGTATCAAACAGATATAAAAATGCAACTGGCAGAGTTGGCCTACCAGATAACATCAAACAATAAGCAATAAATAATTACTAGCTCATATCAGACTTAAGTTCTATAATTGTAATTTCCGGCGTAATACCAACTCGCCCGGGATAACCAATATAACCAAAGCCGCGGTTGACATATAAAAATTGCTCACCTTTTTGATACAACCCTGCCCATTGTTCATACATATACTTCACCGGACTCCACTTTACATTGGCAATTTCCACCCCAAACTGAAACCCATGAGTATGGCCTGAAAACATTATGTCTATATCCTTATATTTCTGCCTTACCTCTGCATCCCAATGACTGGGATCGTGAGATAATAATAATTTAACTGGTGTATCTTCAATACCTTTATACGCTTTACTAAGTTTACCATATTTCGGAAATCTTCCTTTGGCGCCCCAGTTTTCCACCCCGATAATTGCTATCGACTCACCATCTTTTTCCAGTTTCCTGTTTTCATTAATGAGTATATCCCATCCCATTTCTTTATGGATGTTTATCAATCTTTTTAAGTTCTCTGACTTCGCCTGTGCTGACGGCCATTGCACATAATCTCCATAATCATGATTACCAAGCACGGAATATACTCCCATAGGAGCTTTTACTTTGGCAAAAACGTCTTTATAATCCACCATCTCATCCGCACGGTCATTTACAAGATCTCCGGTAAAAAACACCACATCAGGTTTTTCATTTAGCAACATTTGTATTCCCCGCTCTACCGCAAACTTATTATAAAAACTACCGGCATGTATATCGGATAATTGAGCTATCCTTAGGCCATCAAATGCTATCGGGAGTTTTTTAAGCCTGATAGTTACTCTTCGTATGGTATAATCATGCGCTCCCGCTATAATGCCATACGCCATGGATATGAAAGGCAGTGATCCTACTATTAACCCTGCTTTCACTAAAAACTCATGTCTTGATATGGGAGTGCTTGTATTGGCCGGTTGCTGGTCTGCAGCAACAGATTGAATTTTGTATACCATCCATCTTATCAATCTCACTACATCATCTACAAGTAAAAACAAAACAACAAATAGCTTGGAAAAGTATATAACCATCATGCTGCTAAATACCATTGTTTTAGCAAATCGGCTCCACTTCTCCGGATTTCCCAGGTTGTAGGATAAAAAACCAATCAAGGTAAGTATAGTGATAGTCCAATAGATTATATATATGCTTTTCCTTAGCGTTGGTGACAGGCTCTGGCCGATATATCGAAAGGCCTGAAAAACATACACATCTATGGATAGAAAGATTAACAGGAGTATAGCTAGCGCAGTTATGTTTCCTCGCATCCGGCTCGTATTTTAAAAGTACTATTTGTATTAACAAATTATCCCTGGAAAGATCAACTCTAACCAGGGATATCAATGAAACATTCTGAAAGTTATATTTGTTCTGTCTCCACCAGGCTTTCTACCGGTCCTACTTCTTCTTTTTTCCTACTCAGCTTAGATTTAATTCTGGACATCAACAAGTACATCACAGGAACCAATACCAGAGTAAGGAATGTTGCGAATGCCAACCCGAAGATCATTGTCCATGATAATGGCCCCCAGAACGCCACGTTATCTCCTCCAAAATATATGTGTGGATTTAGTTCTGTAAATAATCGGACAAAGTCGATATTTAAACCTACTGCCAAAGGAATCAACCCTAATATAGTCGCTGTAGCCGTAAGCAATACCGGAGTCATACGAATTTTACCAGCCTGGATAATCGCCTCTCTGGTAGGCACTCCCTGCTCTATCAGGTAATCCGTAAACTCTACCAACAATATTCCATTTCTAACCACTATACCAGCTAATGCTACTATACCTACCCCGGTCATAAGCACTGAGAAATCCATATTAAACAGAGCAAAACCTAATAAAACCCCAATTACAGAGAACACAATCTCAGTAAGAATCAACACCGGTTTGGAAACAGAGTTGAACTGTAATACCAACACACCAAACACTAATAGTGTAGATACAGCTAATGCCCACAATATAAAATCCATTGTTTCTTTCTGATCTTCCTGCTCTCCTGTCATCTGCACAAACACACCATCCGGAAGATCAAAATCCTTTATGGCATTATTGATATTTCCAACTACTTCATTCGGATTATATCCCGTAAGTACGTTAGATGACAGAGTGATTACACGTTTCTGATTTTTTCGGTTTATTCCACCGTAGCCATCTGTAAATGTAACCTTCGCCAGGGAAGATAAAGGTACCTGTCTCATTATTCCTCCCATGTTCATATCCCTATAAGTTATTTTCAGGTTCAGCAAAGACTCTATGTTATTTCTTTGATCATACTTATATCTTAGTTGTATAGGATAATCATCTTCAAAATCTCTAAACTTGGATACTTCTTTACCAAACACTGCATTTCTTATCTCCATACCTATCTGAGCGGTAGAGATACCTTCACTGCTTGCTTTTTCTCTGTCTATTTCTATAAGTACTTCAGGTTTATTTTTCAACAGGTCGGACTTTAACTCTTCCACTCCACCTATTCCTATTCCTTCCAGGTATAGCTTTAATTGTTCAGAAACAGCTATAAGTTGTTCAAAGTCATCCCCTGAAATCTCAATATTGATAGGTTTACCGGTTGGAGGCCCGCCCTGCTCTTGTTCTACGACTATTTGGGTACCAGGTATTCCTTTCACTGCATCCCGTATTTTATCAAGATATGCAACGGTAGACTCTCCGTTTCGTTTACCAAATTCCACAAAAGCAACCGTTACTTTAGCCTTATGCGGTTGCACCGTCTGATCCATACCCATTGGATCGGTACCAACGGCCACGTTAGCAATAACTGATTCAACCAATGGGTTATTGTCACCGATCACTTTGAAAATTCTGTCTTCCACTACTTTAGTAATGGAATCAGTATAAGCCTGATCAGTACCTATTGGTAAGGTTATATAAGTATAAATGAAATTCGGGTCAGCTTGAGGAAAGAATATTACTCCCGGATTTCTCAATCCTGTTATGACAAATGAAAGGAAAAGTAATACTACCGTACCTACCAGCAACCAAACAGGCCTGCTTTTGTGCAGTGTCCAGGTAATTAATCTTTCATAGCCATTCTGTACCTTAGGCCAAATGGACTCCTGGAACTTTTTAATCATCTTACTGAATACAAACTTATTCAGTGTGAATAAAATCCATAAGGTAACGGTAAAATTACCCATTCCAAACCATCCGCCGCCGTAGAATATTAGCGCAAGAGCAGCAAATATTACTGTTACAATAATGTATCCTTTATTAGACTTCTTCTTGTACTCATTATGAGGCTTCATGAAGTCTACTGCAAATACCGGGTTAATGATATATGCAACGAATAAGGATGCCAGTAAAGTAATAATTAATGTTAAAGGAAGGTAATACATAAACTCTCCCATAACTCCTGGCCAGAACAATAAAGGTATAAATGGAGCAAGTGTAGTAACCGTACCCGACAACACAGGAAGGAATACTTCACCTGCCGCCTGCTTCGCTGCTTTTACAATTGGCACTTTCCCATCATCAAATATCCTGTGAGTATTTTCAATTACCACAATAGCATCATCTACCACAATTCCAAGTGCCAGAAGGAATGCAAAAAGCACAATCATGTTCATGGTAAGATCCATTCCATCCAAGATCATAAAGGCAATGAACATGGACAACGGAACAGACAAAGCTACGAAAATAGCATTGGTTGTTCCCATGAAGAACATAAGGATAATAGTTACCAGAATAAACCCTATAATAATGGTATTAATAAGGTCATGTACGGTAACTCTGGTAGCTTTTGACTGATCTCCGGTTATGGTAATTTTTAAGTTTTCAGGAAACTTGGTTGCTTTCAACTCATCTACCAGGGCCACGATCTTATCAGAAGCTTCGATCAGGTTCTGTCCGCTCTTCTTGATAACATTCAATGTAATTACATTATTTTTATCCAATCTGGCATAGCTCTCTTTTTCTTTATACCCATCTCTTACTTCTGCTATTTCATGTAGGTAAACATTAGCTCCTGAGCTGGATCTTATTACCAGGTTTTTAATTTGTTCAACACTCCTAAATTCTCCGTTAACACTGATATTTCTTTTCACAGCATCCATCTTAACCAACCCGCCGGAGATGGTCATATTCTCGTAAGCCACGGCCCTTTCAATATCTCCCATACTTACACCGGCACTCTCCATTTTAAATTTGTCCACATCTATCTGTATCTCTCTGTCCAGTGCACCGATCATATCCACACGGGTAATCTCCTTCATACCCTCTATCTCATCTTTCAGGATTTCTGCATACTTTTTAAGTTTTGTCAACTCAAAATCTCCGGAAACATTGACGTTCATAATAGGTATTTGAGAAACATCAATTTCCATTACTGTAGGACCATCGGTGAGGTCTTTGGGAAGATCTTTTTTAGCCCGGTCTACTGCATCTTTAACATCCAGCTTGGCTTTATCAATCTCAACATTGGTATTAAACTCAACTATGATACTTGAAAAATCCTGGATGGATGTACTTGTAACTTTCTTTACTCCGGAAATAGACTTTACTTCTTTCTCGATAATCTTAGTTACAGTGTTTTCCATATCCTTGGGAGAAGTACCTGCATAGACGGTAGTCACAAACATTTGAGGGAAAACCACTTCAGGAAACTGCTCTTTGGGTATGGCAAAATAAGATGCCAGTCCGGCAAGCGTAATAATTACGGTTAGTACATATATAGTAGTCCTGTTATCTATGGACAAACTACTTAATTTAAATTCTTTCATAAAAATGACATCTTTTAAGATGGTAAGTTGATTAGAATTTTACAGGCTGACCATCTACCAGATCCTGATACCCGATAGTAATCAATTGATCACCTTCTTTAAGCCCTTCTTTCACTTCTGCATCGTTGATATAAGTTTTACCTACTACTATAGGTTTCTTTACGGCTTTATTACCTTCAGCTACAAAAACAAAGTCCCCTTCTTCCGAGTGTTGTATAACATTAATAGGTACTATTATCGCCTTAGGATTTGAATAGTCCTGTACCTTCACATAACAAATCATATTTGGTTTAATAGATTCATCCGGTTTGGTTAAAGGTATTTCTATGGTAAAGCTTCTGTTTACCGGATCCACTATTCCTCCTACTACTTTAATATTGGCCTTGAAGGATTTATTAATATCCGGAAAATAAAGTTCTACAGCATCTCCTTCATTGATCTTTGAAATATAACCTTCACCCATTCCTGCTTTTACCTTATAAGAAGAATTGTTCACAATTCTGAAAGCCGGAAATCCTGGAGCAAGAGCTTCCCCTTCTTTTGCAAATACTTCATCGATGGTACCATCAATAGGAGCTTTGATTTTAGATAATTCTATTTGTTCTATCAAGGCTGCTCTCTGACTTTCTGTAGCTTCTTTTTGAGTTTTAGCAGACAGATATTGTATCTCTGTACCAATATTCTGTTCCCACAACTTCTTTTGCTTCTCATAAAGTTGTGTATGAAGCGCCAAGGTGGTATTCAATGCTTCCAGATTTTTAATTAGAATATCTGCATCCTGAGTAGCAAGCAATGTACCCTGCTTCACTTTTTGTCCACGCACTACATGTATTCTGGTTACCGTACCTGCTGCTTTTGCAGTTAAAGTAAGGTTTCTGTCCGACTCCACTCTTCCTGCTACTTCCACTTTATGAACAAATGGTTTAATAGCCAGTGATTCTACTTTTATCACCGCCTCTTTACCTTTGCTCACTTCCTTATTTATATTTAAAGAAGCCTCTAACTTTTTGATTTGAGAGGTTAGTTCCGCATGTTGCTTTTTCAGTGCTTCCAGCTCTGCTTCTTTATTACCTGGCTCTTTAGATCCGCAGGATGCAGCTAAAAACACCGTACCTGCAACAAATAGTATATTTAATGTTCTCATGGTTAACGATCGTTAAAAAATTATTACTGGTTCTTTTATTCTTTAATTAAATTTCCTTTTGCAACATCCAATTCAATTTTTGAAATGATGGCATTATACAATGCATCATAATAATTGATTTGGGCAGCTTTATAATCTGCTTCCGCAGAAACTAATTCCAGGTTAGACCCTACTCCGGATTCAAATTTTATCTTCGCAACTCTTGCTACTTCTTTTGACAGTTCCAGGTTTCTTTCCTGTATCTTCAATGCTTTCAGATTATTTTGAAGCGATATCAAAGCATTTTTGGTTTCAAGGTCTGCATAGCTTTTAAAAGACTCAATAGTATTTTCAGTCTTTTTAACTTCCAGCTTTGCCTGACTTGCTCTGTAGTATTTATTCAATCCGTCAAATATGGGGACTGATAAATTCAACCCCACATAATTGTATGAATACCATTTATTGGAAAATATATATCCAATCTTAGTATCATGTCTTGTCATACCCGCTGTAGCAAAGGCACCAAGTGAAGGTAGATAACCTGCCCGTACATTTTTCAATTGTAGTTTATTAAGCTTTAGCTGCGTCTGAAGCAAAGAGTAGTCAGTTCTATTCTCATAACTTCCGGTGGATGTATCAGCCGCAAGGCTTTCCGCATTTATAGAAGCAATGGACTCTTCCAGAGTTATCTTTTGATCTATCGGATACCCCATCTGAAACTTCAAAAGCAACTCGCTCATAATTATAAAATTCTCTATCTTTTGCTTCTCGGTAACTAAGTTATTGTAGGCAACTTCCATTCGGCTTACATCAATAGCTTCTGCAAACCCTGTTTCATGAAGCACTTTTATTTGTCTTAAGGTAGTATCAAGTCTTGCTATATTAATGTCCAGAAGTTTAATGCGCTCCTGATTGATAACATGCAAATAATAGGCTTTAGTTACAGCTTCAGCTACTTCCTCTTTAGTCGCTTTCAATGACTTTTCGGACAATTCTTTATAAGTAGAAGCCGCCTGCAACCCTACCAGGTATGAGCCGTCGAAGATAAGCTGAGTAAGGCCAATGTTTGCATCCCCCATACTTCTTACCTGGAAAAGATTATCCATTATGGCTACCCCGCCGGAACTATCCATTCGCATTCCCGGAAAAGCAAACCCCATTGCCATTTCCTTTCGAAGGAACATTTTCTGTAATTGAGGATTGTCCATAATACGCAGAGTTCCTGACACCTGAGGCAATCCGTAAGACCTCACCTCTCCTACCTTGGCTTTGGCTATCTTCTGGTCGAGCATTGCATTCTGAACCTGAGCATTATTGGCCAAAGCATAATCAATACATTCTTTGAGCGTAAAACTACTATCCGACTGCGCCATCGCAGACGGCAAGGCAAACCCAAGAATTAAGACTAAAAATAATATATGTTTCATAGTTTATGTTAATTACTCTTCTTCTCTGATTTGTTTGTATTTATTTATAAGCTTATGTCCCTTTAAAGTGCAGATGCCATACAGGTAGTGGTCTATCAACTGCAATTGTACTTCTTGCAGGTTATAGCGTTCGTGAGGGAAAACAAACGGATCAAAAGCCATTACTATTTCTTCAATTCTCAACTTGGCAATCACCTCTACATTCATCTCCTTCCGATATAACCCCTTCTCTATTCCGTATTTCAAATTCTGCAATAACTGGGAATAGATGCACTCTTCTTTATAATCCTGAAATAATTTATAGGCGGCAGGATGGTACTTTTTTATCTCAAACAAAACTCCGGGATTCATATTCTGAAAGGAGACTTTTACATGTTCGGATAGCTTCAATACCTCATCTATAGGATCCTGAGACTGGCCTAATATAAGTTGGAAACACTCCTGATTTTCCTTCAAATAATGTTTAACCACTTCGCAAACCATCTCATTTTTATCTTTAAAGAATTGATAGATGGTTTTCTTTGATATTGCCAAATGCCTGGCTATATCATCCATGGTTATTGACCTGACCCCATATCTAAGGACTAACTCTTCTGCCCCTTTTAGTATTCTAAATTTTGGTTCCAATAGTAATCTCACTCAACGCGGACATAAAACTATGGAAACTAAAAACATTTTCAAAGTTTCCATAGTGTTTTTTTAATTCACCCGAAAAGGATATCGGAAAACAAGGTAATCTTTGAATTATTTTTAGTTAATTTAGCAGGCCAATAATTGTATTATTGTAAGATTTATTCTTTATTTAGCCTCACAAAACTTTAGTAAATATCCTAGGAATCATGGTAAAAAGCACTGTGACCGTTTTTGATCAGGATTTTCCATTTCCCTATCTGGAAGTAGATCAGTCTGGTATGATTCTCGTCATAAACGAAAAAGCCAAAACTTTGCTTGAACCACAGTTCCACCATCAAACCCTTCCCGAAAAATGGCTTACCGCCTTTAATGATTCGGTGCTTAAAGGAAGAAAACAGTTTACGATAAATGAGGAAGGACTACAAATTCAAGCGACAGTTACTTCTCTTTATCCCGATCGTTTTGGTTTATTTCTCTTTCCCAACGAGGAAAAGAAAATAGCTCCTGCTACATCTTCTGAAAGGTTCATCAATGATATCGCCTCTCTTTTTAGCGAAGTAACAGATGAAGCAGTTGTTATCTATGAAAATGGCATCGTAATACACGCCAGTGAAAAAGCATTGTCACTAACCGGTTTTCAACGGGAAGCGCTTATTGGTAAAAGTTTCCGCGAATTACTGCAACAATCATCGCCCCGCCAAAACCCATCGACTCATTATAAGGAAAAGATTAAAACCGCTTCCGGCCATTTACTTGAAGTTGAAGTAAAAGTATCGTATTATAAACATAACCCTAATCTACGGATAGAACTTTGGAAGGCAGATGATACCTCCATATACAGATATCCTCAAAGCCTCCTGTTTACTATACTAGACAAACTTCCTTTATCTATTTTTCTCAAAGACAAAGCCGGCAAGTTTGTATTTTATAATAAGGAAGCCTTAAATATCACGACTCTTACCTATGAAGATATAATAGGTAAAACAGTACATGACTTTTTACCTAAACCAATTGCTGATGAAATTACTTTAAATGATCGTAAAGCCTGGGAATCCGGAGAAGTAGTCATTACAGAAGAAAAAATGCTATTACACGGAACCGAGCGCAATTACCTGATGGGTAAAACCATCCTATATGTAGAGGATCAGCCGGAGCCTTTACTGCTTGGCTTTGCCCTGGATATAACCGACAGAAAGATTGCTGAGAACGAGTTGTTAAAAGCAAAACAATTGGCAGAAGCATCTACTATTGCAAAGGATAATTTCATATCAGTAATGAGTCATGAAATAAGAACCCCGATGAATGCAGTAATAGGAATGACCAATCTTTTACTGGACTCTCCTCATTATCCCGAACAAAGAGATTATCTGAATGCCCTAAAAATATCTTCGGACAATCTGCTGGCCATACTAAACGATATACTTGAAGTCTCCAAAATAGACTCAGGTAAAATGACCTTTGAAGAGATTGACTTTAGCCTACAGGATACTTTCAAAAAAATAAAAGATTCATACAGCTTTAAAGCAGCAGAGAAAAATATATCATTGAGCATTAACGTCGATAACAAAATACCCCAACTACTAAAAGGCGATCCGCTAAGACTTAATCAAATTCTTATTAACCTTGTATCCAACTCAATTAAGTTTACTGAACAAGGCTCTATTGATTTGAAGGCCGACCTGATAGATGAAGATGATAATTTTGTACACCTCATCATTACTATTAAAGACACAGGAATAGGTATTCCTGAGGACAAACTATCTACTATCTTTGAAAGTTATTCTCAAGCCAATGAACAAATTGCACGAAAATACGGTGGCACAGGACTGGGTTTATCTATCACCAAAAAGTTGATTGAATTACAGGGAGGCTCTATTGGAGTTGAAAGCAAACTCAACATGGGCTCTAAATTCATCTTTGACCTGAGATTCAAAAAGAGCAACGGAATTGATAATACCGGCAATAATCAAAAAAAGCCTAAAAACTACCAGTCGCTGAAAGGCTTAAAACTTCTCCTGGTGGAAGATAATAAGATGAATCAACTGGTCGTGATTAAGTTTCTTGAAAAACATAAAGTATTGGTAGATACTGCCGATAACGGACATGAAGCCATTAAAAAACTTAACCAAAATACCTACGAGTTAATTTTAATGGATCTGCAAATGCCCGAACTTGATGGTTATGAAACCTCGTACCAAATAAGAAATTCTTCTGCCGCATATAAAGACATTCCTATCATTGCCCTGACTGCTTCTGCATTTTCAGAAGTAAAGAAAAAAATTGCCGAGCATCATATTAATGACTATATCATAAAACCTTTTGAACCAGAAACACTTTATTCCGTAATAAGTAACCATATCAATAAAAATAAAAACGTCACCTCAATAGAATCCAATGATATGGAAGAAGATAAAGTCAACTCTGATAAAATCACTGATCTTTCCTACCTTATTGAAGCCTCTGCCGGCAATAATAAGTTTATCAGCGAAATGATCAATGTCTTTTTAGGCCAGACTCCTGAATATTTGAACAGTCTTCAACAATATTGCGACAAACAAGACTGGATTGAGTTCCGAAAAATCATGCATAAAGTAAAGCCCACTATTTCCATGATGGGAATTAAGAGCCTTGCTCCTGTAATTGAAAATATAGAAACCTTCACAAAAAAAGAATTTAATCAGGATCAGGTTCCCGGATTATTACAACAAGTAATAACCGCTTGCGAAAAAGCATATATTGAGCTACATGAGGAGTTAAAGAATCTGGCAGATTAGAATAGATTAGGTTAATTGGCTGTATCTCTCCATAAGCTAGTAGGAATACGGCGGCAATCCTCTAATTATTTGTAACCAGCCTGTAACCTCTTTTTTGTTCAGGTTGAGGTAATAGAAGTATATTCCATCCGGAAACCCTTTGGGGTCCCATTGAAACTGCCTGCTTTCACTTTCAAATACTTTTGCCCCCCAGATATTATAAATTTGCACATGCTTATAATAATATTCACAATTATCCGGGAACATATCTCCTTTCAGAGCGGGAATTTCAAACACATCATTCAGGCCATCTCCATTAGGAGTAATAAGATTCGGCACTGATATATCAGCCAATGTAGACTCGTGATCCTGAATATTAATAACAATACTTATGCTATCCTCATGACTATAAATACAACTATTATCTTTTACCCTGAACACAATTTTATAGGGCTGATTTTCGAACGCGTCACAATCAGGAACCCATTCCAGTTTACTACTTATACTGTCATACCCCGAAACTTCTTTAAAACTCATACCCTTTTCGGCAAGGTCAAAACCATCTCCATTGGCAGTTAATGTAATAAGGTCGCCCATATCTTCATCCATTCCTATGACATCAATAGATATTGTATCATTAGCATAGTAAAAAAATGGAGAATCCGGACTGGTAAACACTTTAGGTTTCTTATTTTCAGGAACAATAACTTTTATAACCAAATCGATGGTATCTTCCATTACCGGACAACGGAAGTCCTGAGATTTCACACGTACATAGTAAACATCGTCCTGCTCGATAAGAAGTTTGTCACATGCGGTAAAGCAAAGTGGAAATTTCAAAGTATCAGTTCCGGGTTGTAAAGTCCCTTCTGTTGGAAAACTCAATACCCCTTCTGGTAATGTAGAACTCAGGAC
>DATCKK010000194.1:0-2048 GCA_036562325.1 Cytophagaceae bacterium
AATCACTTGTCGAGTTTATTGCCTTCCTCGCCACGTTACTTCTTCAACATTTAGCTCTTTGGCTATAAATCGTGCCAGTACAAACAAGTAGTCGGAAAGGCGATTGAGATATGGAATAATGTTTTCTCCGGCAAACTCATTTTCTCTCAAACTAACTACAGCTCTTTCGGCTCTCCGGCAAACAGTTCTTGCTATATGGCAATAGGAGACAGCAGGATGCCCGCCTGGTAAAATGAAGTTCTTTAGCGGGGTTAATACACTTTCCATGGCATCGATTGATTTTTCGAGCGCTACTATACTTTCCAGCGAAAGGTCGGTAGCGAAAGCGTTGGGTTTTTCCGGGTCTGAAGCAAGGAAAGCACCGGCAACAAACAATTCGTTTTGAATTTGTTTTAACTCTTCTTTTCGTGTATTGTTATCGGTCAGATCTCTTACTAATCCAATAAAGGAGTTTAGTTCATCAATGGTTCCATATGCATTGATCCTTTCACTTGACTTCTTAACCCTTTTACCACCAAACAGTCCGGTCTCTCCCTTATCTCCTGTTTTAGTATATATTTTCATAGCTATAGCGTTTCATCATTAAGTGCCTGGTCCAGCAATTGTTTATATTTCGCATATTCATCTGCCTGAAGTACAGGTTTCAGATCTTGTAGTGCTGATTCTGCATAGGAAGTCAGGTTAAGCTTTAATGATTGAAGGAAATAAGCAATCTGTAACTCCTTGGAAACCGGATTCAGTTTTAAAGCCTCCAATAATTTTTCATAAGCATATAACTCCTGTCCTCTCTTGTTGAAAAATTCTGTCGCACTGACTATCGCTTTTTCAGCAAATGGATTTTTATTCAGAATCTCGTTAAAGTATTCCCTTGCAGCTGCTGTGTCTCCCTTGGCTTCTGCTGTCAGGGCTTTGAACCAGTTCAAATCGAATTTTCTTTCTTCTGGTATGGCTACTTCTGGTAAGACCCTTGTCAGCTCATCCCAGTTTTGTTGTTGCAGAAGCAAGACTAAATGCTGATAATTGGCCTCCCGAATGGCTTGTTCTCCGGCAGAATTTTGTTTGTTGATAATATTCCAATAAGTAAGAGCTTCTTCCGGTTGATTTAAGTTTAAATAATAATCCATTAGTTCCACGCCTGCAAGTGTTTTTAAATTAGCATCGCTGAACGATTGGAACAGTGTTGAAAGTTGGTCTTTGGTAAGACTGTGTTTTTTATAATGTAAATATTGATAACGAAGCGATCCTTCCCAGCTCATCACCTTATTAAAATCATGAGTAGTGAAAATTAACAACAAGTCCTCAATGATTTCTTTACTACCTTCCTCTTTTACCTCTTTTAATTCATTTAATACTTCAAGCCCTTCGTTAGTGTTTCCTGATTTTAATAATGCTATTCCGAGATTAAGTTTATTCGGAATATCGGGGAGGTTTCGAAAGTCTTTGAAGTATTCAACAGCAAGTTCATGTTGCCTTAGTTCCAGCATCCAAGTCCCCATGATTTTGCTGTATTGTTGTGGAGTACTTGATAAGTTTCTTAACAGATCCATGATGCTTTTAGCCCAGGCCTTATCTCCTGTATAATAAGCCTTATAGGCTTCGAGCATTTTGAGTTCATTTGAAAACTCCTGGTTGCCTGAGTATTTTGAGAAATTAGCAATAGTACCTAAAACCGAAGTGTCAGGATTTTTAAGTGTGTTGAGTGTGTAATTGTTGAGGTAAGCAAATTGTATTTTGGATAATATACTGTCTGGTAAAAAGCTTTTAGTTAATGGCTTATCTGATTCAATGCCTAAGCGTGTGTTAATAGCCAGTTTGTTATTGATATAGGGTAAGTCCGATTCAAAGGAATGGTTTTTGGCAATAGAGTCTGCTTCATTTAAAAAACCTGTTTTCCCAAGTATGCCTATAAGGTTGGCTATTGGCACATGTTCAGTGGATGATGAGGCGTACGCTTTGGCTCTGTTAAAATAATAAACTGTAGAGTCCAATAGTTTCGTCTCATTATATAAGATGCCAAGGTTATTATGGATTTCAGCGCTTTCCGGATA
>DATCKK010000195.1:0-8630 GCA_036562325.1 Cytophagaceae bacterium
GCTTTAAAGCAATTGGGTAGTGTTGAAAAAGTTTTAAAAGGTGGTTATACGCCAATTTTATATAATCAGGCGATTAACGGTGTTGAAACCGGGGTTCAGTTCCTTGTGGGCGTAAAAGGAGGAAAAGGGTTTTTAAATTATGGGTTTGTAGAAACTAAAAAATACCACTATTCTGTGGACCTGTATGATAACAATATGAAGCTTATCTGGAATACAATTCCTGCACCGGAAACGAAAGAGATGTTGTTTGCGGAAGCTTCTTTTCAGACAGATAAATATGTAGGAAGTACCGTAGTTAGAAAGAAAAATATTATGTCTAAAGACTTTTCCTACGATCTCTTGATATCTGATATAAAAACAGGAAAAGTAGTTTTTAATAAAGAGATTACCGATGCTGAATATAATTTATCTGCTTCAAAGATTACTTTTGACGAAGCCACTAATAATATCATGGTTTTTGGAGAGTATTTTAATTTAAAGGACAAAGAAGCCAAGGCAGATGCATTAGGTTATTTTTATTTAATGCTTGATCAGAAAGGAAATGTTGTTCAAAGGAAATTAATCTCATGGGTAGATGATATTGGAAAATATATACCAGTATCTAAATCTGGTAAAATGGAAAAAAATGCCAGAGTATTTGTTCATGACATTATTAGAAATGCAGATGGAGATGTATTTGTCATAGGAGAGCAATACAAAAAAACGGCGAATGGAGTAGGAATTGCTGCTGCTGCTTTGTCGGGAGGTTCTCGTAATGGCTCTTTAGTGAATTTGGTAACTCTGAATATGGTGATCCTTCAATTTACCTCTAAACTGGATATTAAAGGTATTCATGTTTTTGAAAAAGATAAAAATGTTACTATGATGCCTGCAGGTGCAGAATATTGGTCGCCGAAAATGTTAGCGAATTATGGATTAAGTTTAGGATGTTTTGATTTTTGCTATATACAGTTTTTAAAAGATAAGAGTTCATTTATAGTAACCTTTAATAATTATATTAAAGAAAAAGGAGAGAAGGGGCAAAGCGTATTATCTATTGTAATTTATACTCCTGAAAAAGTATTTACGAGTGATAAGGTAACATTGAACCGTAATTCAACTCAATGCAGGGTTCAAAAAGGTAAATCAGGTTATGTGAATGTGCTGGAATATCGTAAAAAAGAAAAAGTATTAGACTCCAGGTTGGAAAAGATCAATTACTAACATAAAGATTCTAAAGTTATAAAGGCCTGATAGGTATGAAACCTGTCAGGCCTTATTTTATGAAAATCTGTTATTACAATAATTGCTATTTTAGAATAGATTGCTTACATCCACCTGCTCAACATAATCTTTTCTAAAAAGCTTTCTACAGGTTTTAGAATTAAAGCGATGGTTCCTTTAAAAGATAGTCCTATCAGCAGGCTGGCTGTTAACGAATCAATCACCGGGTCTACAATGGCTTCCGATACGATAAATAAAACAATGGCTATTCCTAACACAACCGTCGTTGCCTTTCTTTGTATTTTGGCCTTTTTAGTATCGTTCAACGCATTTTTCAAAATAGAAATATCCTGAATGGTGCAAAGTATTTTACTCTTGTTGTTATTATCATCGTAATTAATGTGCCCCTTAACATTAATATATTTGATAGTTTGGTCCTCTGCAATAATTCTAAGGCTAACATCGAATGAAGAGGATTCTCTAAGGCTCTTGGCGATATTTTTTACTATATGATAATCATCGGGGTGTACTTTTTTGAAAAACTTTAAAAGTGTGGGGGATGAATCAGATGAGAACTCCAGTATGCGATTAGCTTCGTTGGAAAGAAACAGGGTTCTGTCCTTATAGTCATATTCCCAATTACCTATTTTCGCTATTCGCTGAGCTTCTGAAAGTCTTGCTTCGCTTATTTTAAGCGCCTGTTCCGCTAATAATTTTTCTTTTTTGGCTATATATATTCTTTGTGAATTTTCTATGCTGAGTCGTAGAGACTCCGGGTTTAAAGAGTCTTTGGATAAATAATCCGTAGCACCTTCCTGCATAAGCCGGACTATGGTAGATTCATCCTTTTGTCCGGTGAGCATGATTACCGGGGTTTCTATGCCATTTCTCCTGATCTCTTTTAATATGTCAAGTCCATCCATTCCTGGCAATACATAATCCAGAAAGATACAATCGAATTCACTGGACTTAATTCTTTTGAGTGCAGCATCTCCATCCGTTGTTTTTGAAACATCAGCCTTTACCCCTGAATCATTCAATGCTTTTATAAAAAAATAGCTATCGTCTTCATTATCATCCACTAGTAAGACCTTAAACTCCATAAAAGAATATTAATCAATATTTAACTTAACTAAATTAAATAAAATATATTTAAAAATTCGATTAATGTGTTTATTTTTAACTTTTATCGATTTATTATTTGTGTTCGTCTAATTAAAAGGTGTTGTTCAGGCTCCAAATAATTTTATGTTTAGGTTGGAAAAGTATTGAAAATCAAAAAAATGTAATATGTTTAGCTGTTTGATCTAACCTGGCTGTTCAATGCGTGAGATAACACCTTCTGAAATTCATGATCTGTTAGAGTCCGTATACCTTCGGCTTGGATACGACTTTCGTGATTATAGCCTTGCGCATTTGAAACGAAGATTAACCAATCGAATGGTCTTATCACATATTGATACTCCGGAAGAGTTAAAGTATAAAGTGCTGAACGATCCGGCATTTACAACGCTACTGCTTAAAGACCTTTCCATTCAGGTAACAGAAATGTTCCGCGATCCCGGTTTTTATATTTCCTTCCGTGAGCTTGTAGTTCCTATTTTAAAAACCTATTCATTCTTCAAAATATGGCATGCCGGATGTGCAACCGGAGAAGAAGTATATTCAATGGCCATATTACTGAAAGAGGAAAATTTATATGATCGATGCATGGTTTATGCAACGGACTTTAACCAGCATGCGGTGGATCAGGGGAGGGAAGGTGTATACCCGGATGATAAAATTAAAGAGTATACAAAGAACTATCAAAGTGCGGGTGGTAAAGCTTCGTTAAGCGATTATTTTATTCATAATTATAATAATATTCTTTTTAATACAGAACTGCGTAAAAATATTGTATGGGCAAATCATAACCTGGTTACAGATAGTGTATTTGCAGAAGTAAATGTTGTATTGTGCCGTAATGTTATGATCTATTTCAATAAAGATTTGCAGAACAAAGTGCACGGCTTGTTTTATGAAAGCCTGGTAAACGGTGGAATATTATGTCTGGGATTAAAGGAAAGCCTTCAGTTTACAAATGTGCATGATAAGTACCTTGCCCTGGATAAGAAACATAAAATTTATAAAAAAAGGTATACGCTCAGTTAATGTCTGTGAATCAATTGAAGGCGATAGTAATAGGAACATCTGCAGGGGGATTGCATTCTTTAAAGTATATCTTGGAAAAGATTCCTTCTGATTTTAAAATTCCTATACTGACTGTTCAGCATGTAAGTGCGAAGTCAGATGATATATGGATTCAAAACATAGATAAAATGTCAATTTAGTGGTAAAAGAAGGAGAAGAGAAAGAGCCCATACGGGAAGGTTATGTATATTTTGCTCCTCCGGATTACCACATGTTAGTGGACTATGATGAAACAATATCACTTTCTAAAGATGAGAAAGTAAATTTTTCCAGGCCATCGATTGATGTACTGTTTGAGTCAGCAGCCGATGTGTTTGGAAGCTCTCTGATTGGAATCATATTAACCGGGTCAAGCAGTGATGGTGCGAACGGTCTTTTGAAAATTAAGAAAAATGGCGGACTTACTATTGTGCAGTCTCCCGAGGAAGCGGAGTATCGTTTAATGCCAGAAGCAGCACTAAAGCTATCCGGAACTCAAAATGTATTTACACTTGAAGAAATAGTAAGGTTTCTTCTTCAATATAGTTAATAGTGTCAGATATAGTTTAAAATGAATTTAACAATTAAATCCAGGCTTGTTGTCGGCATTTCGCTGATTTTATTGCTTTTGTTTTCTACTTTGTTTTATGTGCTCAACCAGTTATCTGCACTGAGGGATAGAATGAATACGGTGGTAGGAGTTTCAGCAGAGAAAATCATTATATCTAATGAAATCATGCACTGGATGATGGATGTAGCGCGTAATGAGAAAAATATTATTTTGGAAAATAATGCTGATAGAAAAGCAGGATATAAAAATGAAATCAATGCGTCAGTAAATCTGGTAAATAAAAAGATCATAGAATTGGAAGCTCTGGCTGACGAAACGCTGAGAAAAGATATAAATATTTTTAATAAGGCATGGACACAATATACGGATATACTATATCAGGTAGTTAACTATGCGGAGAATAATGAAACTGAGTTAGCCTCTAAGCTTTCCATGGTAGATTCAAGATCTCTCCGGGTTTCGATTACAGAATTATTAAAGGAGATAATAGACAGGAATCAGGTACGAATGAATAGTGATATGGCTTCAAGCCAGGAGGCTTATAGCACAAGTATCAACATTGCTGTAGCTCTTATCGTTCTATCTGTGTTCCTGAGTATTTTTCTTACGTATTGGATCGTTCGTACGATTACATCCCGTATTTATCTGATTTCAGAAGAAGCAAAGAAAATAGCATCGCGTGAACTGAATAGTACATCTCTGAAAGGAACTATTAACGACGAACTTGAACCTATTGTCGATTCATTAAAGGTTATCATGGATAGCTTCCGTGAAGTAGCTTATAATGCTAATGAAATTGCTAAAGGTGATTATAGCGTAAGAATCGTACCAAAGTCTGAGCATGATTTTTTAGGGATTGCTTTAAATAAAATGGGGCAGACTTTGGAGGAAGTTACAGCGGTTAACCGAAGGCATAACTGGCTTTCAACAGGACGCAATTTGTTAAATGACAAATTGAGAGGAAACCAGTCGTTAGAACAAACTACAGAAAATACTATAACATTTCTTTCACAGTATAGCAAGGCCAATCTGGGGGCTTTGTATCTGGTACAAAACCAGTCCTTGCATTTATCGGCACGATTTGCTTTTAGCCCAACTGAGATAGCAAAAGAAGTATATGCTTTTGGAGAAGGGTTGCCCGGACAGGCAGCCGTAAGCAGGGATATTATCCATCTGACTAATCTCAAACAGGATACCTTACGGGTTACTTCTTCTGTACTTGATGCGAAGCCGGAAAATGTGTTAGTGGTTCCATTCTTTAATGGCCAGGATTTATTAGGTGTTATTGAGTTGGCTAAAATCGAACCTTTTACCGAAACAGATATAGAGTTTATATCTACATCCATGGAGATAGTAGGTATTGCCATTGCTTCGGCTATTACCAGAAAGCAAGTACATGAGTTGTTAGAAGAAACACAACGTCAGAGTGAAGAACTGGAAGTACAACAGGAAGAGTTGAAGCAAGCCAACGAAGAACTGGAAGAGCAAACACAAAATTTGAAGCATCAGCAGGAAGAGTTACAGGTTGCTAACGAAGAGTTGGAAGAGCAAACATTAAGAATTGAGTTAAAGAACAGAGAGTTAGAAAAAGCGTACGCAGAGATAGAGAAAAAGAGTCAGGAAGTAGAGATGAGCAGCAGGTATAAATCCCAGTTCCTGGCAAATATGTCGCATGAGTTGCGTACTCCTCTGAACAGTCTGTTGATTTTATCCAGAGACCTTGCCGATAATAAAAAAGGTAATCTGGATGCCTCGCAGGTGGAAAGCGCCAGGATTATTTACAAGAGTGGAAATGATCTGCTTCAACTGATCAATGAAGTATTGGACCTTTCCAAAATTGAAGCGGGAAAGATGGAGGTAAACCTTGAGGAGGTAAGACTGGAGGAAGTTTTGAACAATGTAAGTCGCAATTTTTCGCATATCGCAAAAGAGAAAGGGCTTACACTTACTGTTGTTAAGGAGCCTCAGTTACCTGAGTGTATAACCACCGATCCGCAACGTCTGGATCAGATATTGAAAAATCTGCTTTCTAATGCTATCAAGTTTACTGAAGCAGGTAGTGTTACCGTAAGTTGTATGAAGCAGAAGGAAGATACTATAGCGATTGAAGTAAAAGATACAGGTATAGGCATACCTCCTGATAAAATGAATGCTATCTTCGAAGCCTTTCAGCAAGCCGATGGAAGTACTTCCAGAAAATATGGCGGAACGGGGCTTGGACTATCTATTTCGAAACAATTGGTAAAGTTATTGGGTGGAGAGATTACCCTTCAAAGTAAAGTTAATGAAGGTTCGGTATTCACTTTAATACTTCCTGTAAAAGCTACTTCAAGAATAGCCTATTTGGAACAGGAAGTAAAACCGGCTACCCCACCTATAACTATTATTGATAAAAAAGAAGAGTTTTTGAATTATCCTTCTATTCCGGACGACCGTGAAGTTATTACAGATGAAGATAAGTCCCTGCTTATAATTGAAGATGACCTTGCATTCGCCGCCACATTAATGAATCAGGCAAGAGCGAAAGGATTTAAAGTGCTGGTAGCTTCCAGTGGTGAAGATGGATTACTTCTTGCAGAAAAATATGTGCCTAAAGCCATTATTCTGGATCTAAGCCTTCCGGGAATACAAGGCCAGGTGGTTCTTTCCGAATTAAAATCAAATCCTGTTTTAAGACATATCCCTGTGCATATCATATCTGCAATGGAGCGCACTTTAGATCCGATAAAAGCAGGAGCTGTGGAGTATTTGATGAAGCCGATTGATAAGGGTGAGCTGGAAGAAGCTTTCTTACGAATTGAAAATTTTATTAATCGTAAGATGAAAAATCTGCTTATTATAGAAGACGATCCGGGAGCCAGGACATCCATTAAGGTACTCATAGGCAATGGCGATGTGAAGTGCTTTGAAGCGGGTAGTGGAAAAGAAGCTATTGAAGTGTTGATGAATAATAATATTGATTGTATTGTATTGGATCTTGGGTTGCCGGATATAAGCGGGTTTGAACTGATTAAGAAGATACAGGCAATCAAGAATAAGGTAATTCCTCCGATTATTATTTATACCGGCAAAGAGTTGTCGAAGGAAGAGAATGAAGTGCTTCAGGAATTGGCAGAATCTATCATCATAAAGGGGGTTAAGTCCGAAGAACGTTTGTTGGATGAAACAGCCCTCTTTCTGCATCGTACGGTGAATAACCTTCCAGATCATAAAAAAGATATCATCAAAGAGTTGTATAACCGGGATGCTATATTTCAAAATAAGAAAATACTGGTTGTAGATGATGATATGCGTAATGTTTTTGCCTTATCCAAAATTCTGAAAGAGCAGGGAATGGAAATCGTAAAAGCCGAAAACGGAGTAAAGGCACTGGAAGCGTTGAAACAACATTCGGATATAGCACTTGTCCTTATGGATGTGATGATGCCGGAAATGGATGGTTTGGAGGCTACACGCAGGATCAGAGCTATGAATGAGTTTAAAGACCTTCCTGTGATAACACTTACAGCCAAAGCAATGAAAGAGGACCGTAAGAAGTGTATAGATGCCGGTGCCAATGATTATATCAGCAAGCCAATAGAGTTAGACAGGTTATTGTCATTGATGAAAATATGGATTAAAAAATAACGAGAAGCTAGTTTTATATAAACCTATAGAGTCATGGATAGTAAACCTAAAATTTTACTGGTAGACGATAGAGAAGAAAATCTGGTGGCATTAGAAACAGTATTGAGAGACCTGGATGTGGAGTTGGTCAAAGCTACCAGTGGCAATGAAGCATTAAAGCAGACACTGAATCATAAGTTTGCATTGGCATTGATAGATATACAAATGCCCGAAATGGATGGATATGAATTAGCTACTATCTTAAGGGAGGATGAAAAAACAGCTAATCTTCCATTTATATTTATTTCGGGAATTTATACTGACCATGTGAATATCTTTAAAGGTTATGAAAAAGGCGCGTTTAGTTTTATTACCAAGCCATTCCAACCCGAGATCCTCATCAACAAAGTGAAGTTCTTTATAAATGTACATCAGCATGAATACATGCTTAAGCAACTGAACGATAACCTCGAGCGAAAAAATCAGGAACTATATGTGGTTAATAAAGAACTGGAGGCCTTTACTTATTCAGTGTCTCATGACTTGCGTGCTCCATTGAGAGCTATCAACGGGTATTCCCAGATCATATTGAACGAATATGCAGATACAGTGGATGAAGAGGTAAAAAGGCTTCTGACCAATGTAACTGTTAACGCTAAAAAGATGGGAGAGTTGATTGATAATCTTTTATCATTCTCTAAAATTGGTAAGCGTGAAATCAACAAGGCCAAAGTGGATATGAACCTGCTGGTTACCTCTTTGATTGATGAAATTAAGATGACTCCGGAAGGTAAAAAAGTAAGTTGGCAAATAGCTTCTTTACATCCTTGTGTAGCGGATTCACAGCTATTGCAGCAAGTAATGATGAATTTGATTTCCAATGCGGTTAAATACTCCGGAAAAAAAGAATCACCGGTTGTGGAGATTAATTCTATTCAGAAGGACAATGAAGTAATCTATTCGGTAAAAGATAACGGAGCCGGATTTGATATGAAGTATTATGATAAGTTGTTTGGTGTATTTCAACGATTGCATCGTCCATCGGAGTTTGAAGGTACAGGGGTAGGGCTTGCCATTATAC
>DATCKK010000201.1:0-1816 GCA_036562325.1 Cytophagaceae bacterium
TACCTATTCAGAGTTTAAACAAGCCCTGTCAGAGTTGAAAAGCAAGGGTATGGAGAGGCTTATCATAGACCTTAAAGATAACCCGGGCGGATATCTGGACAGAGCTACCAAGATTGCTGATGAGTTGCTCGATGGCAATAAAATGATAGTATATACGGACGGGAAAGATGGCCGCTATGATTCGGAAATACGAGCCAATGTAAAAGGCGAATTTGAAAAAGGCCCGGTCATAGTACTGATAAACGAGGGAAGTGCTTCGGCCTCCGAGATTGTTTCCGGCGCTTTACAGGACAATGACAGAGCGTTAATTGTAGGTAGAAGGTCATTTGGTAAAGGGTTGGTACAAATGCCTATTCCCTTATCGGATGGTTCAGAACTAAGGCTTACCATCTCCAGGTATTATACCCCATGCGGACGATCCATTCAGAAGCCCTATAACCCTAACAACACGGAAGACTATAACAGTGACTTGTTGAAACGATATCAGCACGGCGAATTTTTTCATGCAGACAGCATTCACTTTATAGATTCATTAAAATATAAAACACTCACAGGCAGAACAGTATATGGAGGCGGAGGCATTATGCCGGATATCTTTGTTCCCAGAGATACCTCTGCTTATACCAATTACCTTATTGAGTTATTTAACAGAAATATTGTAAGAGAATATACACTTGATTATTATTCTACACATAAAGATGAATTGTCTTCCTATACATTGGAAGAGTTCAGGAAAAATTTTGTAGTAACGGAACAGATGCTTAAAGACTTTGTCACACTTGCCAGCAAATCGGGTGTAGTTTATAAAGAAAGAGAATACAGAAAATCAAAAGAATTTTTAAAAGTAAACCTGAAGGCTTATATAGCCCGAAGTGTCTGGGGTAACAAAGGTTTTTATCCTATCATCAATGAAGCCGATGAAGTATTTATTCAGGCCATGAAACATTTTGATAAAGCGAAACAACTGGAAAAAGCAATGGCGGGAATGAAGTAGGAATAAAAGAATCCCAAGAAATTAAGGCCTGGAGCGAAAACCTTCGTACTTGAATATCTGGCTATATAGTTAATAGCTGAGCTTTAAAACCCATATTTTTTATTATTTTTATACGTTCGAAAATCGGGTTAAACAATAGACTACCTAAACCGGTAGCGGCCCAAAGCTGCAAGCCCAACAGCATACCACATATGATCCTGACTATTAATAAAATAACCACTGGCACAGTTGCAGTATTAATGCTTATTCTGACCTCCTGTGCCGGGCTTAAAAATGCTCAACTAAACACCTTGCTTGAAAAAAGCAATTGTAACCAGCAAAATGTATATTCCTATTCAACCAGCGAATTACCTAAACCTATTCACGAACTAGATATTGACACTGCTTTAACTTCGAGGTTTAGCTTTAAAAGTTTAAATGTGGCCAATGCCATTGGGATATTGGATATGCTTAGTTCTTACGTAAATCTTCTCCTGGAGAAAAAACAAAATCCTACTTTAGAGAACCGGTTGGCGCTTATAGAACTAACTCAACAAATCAACCAAAAAATCAACACTTCTTCATTAGAAATATCCGCTATTGCCTCAGAAATGGATTGTGAAGAAGAACGAACAAGCCAGATAGCCAATTTCCTGAAGGCGAAAGAAGATGAAGCCGAAACAAGGTTAACCGTTGGAGCTATTATCATAGGTGCATCAGGTGCGTTAGCAAGAGGAATCCTATTAAACAATGAACATTCCAGCGACTACATCGAAATCGGGGCAGGTATTGCAGAAGCTACATTGGGTTTATTAATTTTAACCAATAAGCGCAAAATAGAAT
>DATCKK010000210.1:0-2037 GCA_036562325.1 Cytophagaceae bacterium
GACCATACTTAACAGTATTGCCTGTATTCCCGCTAAGGGGATCTTCCCCAACTCTCTCCCTGAAATCCTGAGTAATACCGCTACCAACAGGACAATCAGCAGACTTAGCAGATAGTATACAATAAAATTCAATGGAGAAAACAACACACCTAAAACCAAAAGAAAAAGTATATCCCCCAAACCCAGTAAACTGTCCGAAATATTCACCAGCCTTCTGTATTTCAATGAAAAATACAGTGTTAACAACGCTAATTGCGTGGAAATAAAACCAAGGTTAATCAGCATATTATTCCCTACTTCCTGCCAACCGGCCATATTCAGATTATAAAGAAGAAAAGTCAAAGCAAGTAATGGGAACAAAAACCAATAGACTGCCCTGTACTTGTAGTCCTGATAAAATATAAAAATCAGGAGTGCTATGGCTGTGATTTGCAGAAGCAATGCCATTATTAATCAGGAATTACTTCCCTAAGTACTTTTTCGTGATTGATTTCCCACACGTTAAATACTCCGTCCCCGTCAAAATCCGCTACAGCAGTTGCTTTAGCCAAAAAGGTAGTAGGCGTTGCCTCTACTATTTCTATTCTGTAGTTTGCCTGGCCTTCGCCGTCTCCAACTAATTTTTCCTGCACAAAACCAATAGCTGCCAGGTCATTGCTATATTTAGATTTTTCATAAAAATAGGTTTTCTGCAAGGTGTACACATGTTCCAACTGAATTTTCGCTTCTGTACTTTTTGCCTTGGATATCAACGGCATCAGATTTGGAAGGGCGAGCAATACCAATATTCCTACGATAACGAGTACCACAAGTACCTCGGTAAGGGTAAAAGCTTTGACTTTTTTGGATAAAAGTTGGTGTTTCATGGACAATGAAAATCTGTTTAAAAATAAGGATATCAAATATAAGGATTTTTGAGTATGAAATAAAAGTAAAGCCTGCCGGAATTGCGGAATTGGGATCTTTGAACAGTATAACTAATTCAAACGGAGCTAAATTTTCCTTGTTTCCGATGTCTGGCTGGCAATAAAGATTATTCACTCAGTACTACAGCCGTACTCACTCTTTTATTTTTTTTCTGAATAAACCGCCTCTCTAAACAATACCATGAAAGGGCAGACACTCCTGCTACGGTGGTCATAAAAATGAAAAACATCAACCAGGGATTTTCGTCAAACCAATGTTGATCCGTAAATAATTGGATCAAGGGGAAATGCCACAGGTAAATACCATAGGAGTAGTCATGATTATCCAAAAAACTAAACACAGGTGCGGGAGAAAAAGCTATCCATAAAATCAGGCCGGGCAAAGAAAAAGAAGCTAACCAACCGATCCCCCAAATTAGATCAAACAATATCAGCAAAACACTAACTATACCTATTGTATTTTTATGCTTTACAAACTTGTCAAAATATTTATAAAACAATATTCCCATAATAAAAAAGGAAAGTTGCCCCGGCAATTGGCGTTGTAGTACCAGGTAAATTTTATTCCCGTTGTTTTCATATAACAACGTGAGTATCTCTGTGTAAGCAATAGAAAGAAAGAGCAAAGCCAAAAGGATATAAACACCAAACTTTTTATTCACTCTCTGTAAAAAATATACCAATACCGGTAATAACAGATAAAAGGAAAGTTCCACTTTAATCGTCCATAATGAGCCATTTACCGCATGAATATAATTTTGCTGAAATACTCCTGGCAACTCGGGTTGAAGGAAGTTCAGCGTAAGCAGGTTAGCGATAAGGTATTTCCACCAGGAAAAACTCATGAAATAAGTACCGGGAGCATATTCACTAATTATAAATAAAAACAAAGCGCAAATGACTACAACGGCAATATATGCCGGGAGAATTCTTCTGAACCTTCTTCGGAGATAATCTCTCCACTCCGGGCTTCTTTCATAGCTCCTAAAAATTAAGAACCCGCTGATAACAAAAAATCCATGAACAGCCGCAGGCGCACTCAGATAAACATCAAATACCTGAAACTCCTTCACCTGGGACAACTCTGCCAGGTGACTCAGTGCGACCATGG
>DATCKK010000212.1:0-4304 GCA_036562325.1 Cytophagaceae bacterium
GTTTTACCCCAGGTGTTTTGGGGCATAGGTCTTCATAATCGCTTACTCCATCACCATCTGAGTCAATGAAAGGTGGTGGACATCCTTTGTATTGTACCGTTCCACGTTCATTCGGGCATTCGTCATCTTTATCCTGAATACCGTCGCCATCCGAATCCGGACATCCACGGAATTTAGCTATCCCAGGCACTTTGGGACAATCATCTTTATTGTCCAAAATACCATCTCCATCACTGTCTATGTAAGGACATCCTTTATTGGCTCTTGGGCCCGGATCATTTACACAGGAATCTTCGTAGTCGTAGACTCCGTCAAAATCTACATCGTAAGGACATCCGAAGGGAGTAACTTTTTCTCCTTTGGGAGTATGAATACATTTGTCCCGTCCATCTGGTACTCCGTCCCCGTCAGAGTCTTTTTCGATATATATAGGGGTGTAAGGGGCCATTCTTTTTTGCTTTTTTTTCATCACCTTTTGGTGCTTCTTAGATTGAGCAGGGTTTTGAGCAAAGGTTGTTTCTGATGAAAAAAGTATTGCTAAAATAAAGAATAAAGGGAGATATAAATGCTTCACTTTATGTAGAATTATTGGTTTTAACTGGTTAAATTATAAGTATACGCAGAGGTTTGGTAATACAAGCCCTCTACGTAATAATTGCTATCTTAGTTATGATTTATACTTTTAAATGAGATAAGGATTCTTCTAATGCCTTTATTTTGGCTTCCGCGTCCGCCTTTTTCTTGCGTTCATTTTCAAGAACATGAGCAGGAGCATTGTTGACAAATTTTTCGTTGCTGAGCTTTTTGTCAACAGACATTAAAAATCCTTTAGTGTATTCAAGTTCTTTGAGAATATTTTCTCTTTCTTTTTCAGGATCTATACCTCCCGCAACCACTACTGATAATTCATCTCCTTTAATCACAAAGCTTTGAGCTCCTTCCACTTTGGAATCAGTGAATTGTATGCTCTCAGTTACTGCCAGTTTGCTGATAACAGGCATAAAGCGTTCGTATAGCTTTTTGTTATTGGTTTTGATAAACAATGGCAAAGGAAGGTGTTTTGCCAATTGCTTGGAATTTCTAATGGTTCGGATGTTGGTAATAACCTCAAAAGCAATTCCTGCTTCATTTAAAATGGCTTCATCCGCTTTTGTCGCTTCAGGCCAGGGAGCAATAATTATACAATCTCTGGCATCTCTTTCCTTGATTTCATGCCACAACTCTTCGGTTATAAAAGGCATGAATGGGTGCATTAAACGAAGTATTTTTTCAAAAAAAACAATAGTGGCATTATAAGTAGCCTCATCAATTGGTTTTTCAAAAGCAGGTTTTATCATCTCCAGATACCAGGAACAGAAGTCATCCCACACGAGTTTGTACATACTCATTAACGCATCTGACAAACGGTACTTGGAGAAATGATCTTCTATTTCAGCTAAACTTGCATTAAATTTGGCTTCAAACCATTCAATGCAAACGGTATTTTCAGCATTTGATGTCCCTTTCTCTACTTGCCATCCTTTTAATAATCGGAAAGCATTCCATACTTTGTTGCTGAAATTTCGGCCTTGCTCGCAAAGTTTTTCATCAAATAGTAAGTCGTTTCCTGCAGGAGAGCTTAACAACATTCCTACCCGTACTCCATCGGCCCCGTACTTTTCGATCAGGTCCAGCGGATCGGGAGAATTACCCAGAGACTTCGACATTTTACGTCCTTGTTTATCTCTTACAATTCCCGTCAGGTAAACATTTTCAAAAGGTTTGGCACCTCTGAATTCATATCCTGCCATAATCATTCGGGCAACCCAGAAGAATAAGATTTCCGGTGCCGTTACCAGATCATTGGTAGGGTAGTAGTATTGTATATCTTTATTGTTTGGATCTTTGAAACCATCAAAAACAGAGATAGGCCATAACCAAGAAGAAAACCAGGTGTCCACCACATCCTCATCTTGTCGAAGGTCTTGTGCTGTTACGGAAATACCTTGTTCTTTATATTTTGCTACAGCATCCTCAATGGTTCTGGCAACAACAAACTCAGGCCCTGTATAGTTGCTGTCTTTGTTAATTATATAATAGGCCGGTATCTGTTGTCCCCACCACAACTGACGGGAGATACACCAATCTTTTATGTTCTCGATCCAGTGTCTGTAAGTGTTTTTGAATTTGGATGGATAAAGTTTGATATCATCATTCAATACACTGTCTAATACCTGAGGGTTTTTCTCCACAAATTTTTTCATGTCAACGAACCATTGTGAAGAAAGGCGAGGTTCGATTACAGCATCTGTTCTTTCGGAATATCCTACATTGTTTTTGATATCTTCAATTTTTATCAGATGGCCTTTTTCTTCGAGCTCTTTTACTATTTCCTTTCTTACCTTGAACCGGTCCATGCCGACATAAAGTTGAGCTGCTTCACTGAAAGTGCCATCATCATTCATAATGTCAATGATTTCCAGGTTGTGCTTCTTGCCCAGTTCGTAATCATTTACATCATGTGCAGGTGTAACTTTCAGGCATCCTGTACCAAACTCCATGTCCACATATTCGTCAAAAATTACTGGTATGGTACGGTTGATTAATGGTACTATGGCTTTTTTTCCTTTCAGATGCTGATATCTGGGATCATTAGGGTTTACGCAGATTGCGGTATCGCCTAATATGGTTTCAGGGCGTGTGGTAGCAATGGTAATAGCACCTTCATCTTTGCCTGATTCGTCAACGATTTTATAGCTTAAATGATAAAGTTTGGAGTTTACCTCTTTGTAGTTTACTTCCTCGTCAGACAGGGCGGTTTTACCTTGAGGATCCCAGTTAACCATTCGGAATCCTTTGTAAATCAGTCCTGCTTCATATAGGTGGATAAATACTTCAGTTACAGCGTCCGACATTTCGGGCTCCATGGTAAACCGGGTCCTGTCCCAGTCACAGGAAGCACCTAGTTTTTTTAATTGTTCCAGGATAATTCCTCCATATTTTTCTTTCCATTCCCAGGCATACTTCAAAAAATCTTCCCGGCTGAGATCGCTTTTCTTTATTCCCTTTTCTTTCAGCATCGCCACTACTTTTGCTTCCGTAGCAATGGAAGCATGATCCGTCCCCGGAACCCAGCAAGCTTCTCTTCCTTCCATTCTTTTTTTCCTGATAAGGATATCCTGAATGGTATTGTTTAGCATATGCCCCATGTGAAGCACTCCGGTAACATTGGGGGGAGGAATTACAATGGTGTATGGTTTTTTAGCCGGATTGGGCTGTGAACGGAAAAATTTCTGGTTAAGCCAATAGGAATACCACTTGTCTTCAATCTCCTTTGGATTATATGTTTTGGAAATACTCATGATCCTTTACAATTTGTCGCTTAAAATTCTACCTAAATCAGTTTTTAGGAAAAGATGTAAATTTAATTAATTATTGATTTCAAGCGGCAGAAATTGTAAAAAAATAAGTAGTAAGCAGGGAGCTCCTTAAACCAGGTGCTTATAAATGTATATAATTATTCCAATAACAGTACCGGAACCTATTGCTCCTATGATAGCCTCTAATTGGAAATATTGTCCAAGTACCTGACAACCCGTGAGGGTAACCAGCACCAGCAGCATTATAATGATGATTTGGTATTGTTGTGCTCTTAACATAGTTGATATAATTTGAGTATTAACTGTAAACAAGCGTACTTGTTTACAGTTAAATAAAACTTTTGATAAATATTTTTCGTTAGGGGTATTGAAATTCAATAAAAATGCTTCACATCAATGAGTTAGAGTGTTTAGAGTGTGTATTGAGAATCGATTTTTATTGGATAAAGAAACAGGTTAAAGTAGTAGTTTATAATAGTAATTTGTTTTAAAAAATAATTAGAATTGTTATATGATTAAGGTGCTTGAAAATGCCTGTAATTATTGCTGCTACAAGAGTTGAGAATATCTCGAAAATATAAAATTTGATTTAAGATATTTTGATTAAAAATTTTACTTTTGCGAACTATTCATTTAAAGAAGGGTTACAAGATGAATGATTTCGATTGGGTCTTATTAGTTGATGACGATAAGATTAATAATTACATAAACGAAAGGTTAATTAAAAAGCTAAATCTTGCTTCTCAAATTAATGTGGCTTTTAATGGAGAAGAGGCTTTAGAAGCCTTGGAACAATTGATTACAACGGAATCGAAATCAAACGGATTTATTTTTTTGGATATTAACATGCCTGTGATGGATGGTTTTGAGTTTCTTGAAGTGTTTAAAGAAAAGTATCAATCCATTAATGGAAAGGTTACCATTGTAATGCTTACTACTTCAACT
>DATCKK010000214.1:0-22527 GCA_036562325.1 Cytophagaceae bacterium
ACTTTATATAGGACTCAACCCTACTTCGGCATTATTTTATTCTTCCTGTAATTGCAACTCTTTCAACTAATTGCTATATTCCAATAATAAATTTATTCAAAATTTATTACAACCAAACTCAGACTATTACGTCTTTACTAAATGCTTTATTCCAATTCCCAACACTAAACATCATGCTATGAAAAAAACTATTGCAGGTATTTTACTTTTATTAAGCTTTTATCCGGGCCAGGCTCAAGACAAAACCCCTCTCGGATCTCCGGTAAATACGGCACTGGGAGAAGAATCCAAGCCAAGTCTGAATGGAAACGGACGCATCATTTTATTCGAATCACTTTCCAGTAATGAAGACAAATCAGAGTTTGTGATCTCTTATCAAAAAGGAGGTGCCTGGTCAAGGCCCGAAGCAATACCGGCATTGAGTACACCTGGCAAATTACAAATGATATTTGCCCCTTATCTTTCTTACTCAGGAAATACCATTTTTTACTCCAGTCCAAAGTATGGTGGTGTTGGTGGAAAAGATATTTATTTTATTGAAAAAACCGCTTCCGGATGGTCAGCTCCTAACAACCTGGCGAAACCTGTCAATTCCATAGGAGATGAAACTGATCCTTCATTATCGGCAGACGAAAAGTACCTATACTTTGCAAGAGCTACGGAAAAGAAAACTCCTTCCGGAGAACCTTGTTACAAAATACTTGTGTCGGAAAGACGCGCCAAAAACCAATGGAAAGATCCTGTAGAGCTGCCATCTCCGGTTAATATGGGCTGCGATTGCAATCCAAGAATATTGGCAGACGGTAAGTCTTTATTATTTGCCTCTATTCGCCCGGGAGGTAAAGGTGATTTTGATTTATATCTTACCAAAATGGATGATAACGGTAAATGGTCAGAACCTGTCGCACTTGATTTTATAAACACTGATAAAGACGACCGTTATGCTTCTATTCCTGCTAACGGAAACATCATCTATACAGGAGCTCCGGCCAAAGTAGGTACCGATATAGTTAAAACTAAAATACCGGATAAATTTGAAATTGGGAAAGTAGTATTAATCAACGGAAATTTAACGGATGCAACAACCAATAAACCTATTGATGGAAAAATATGGATTACTACATTATCCGATAATAAAATCTATGCTGTTTATCCTTCCTTTGATGGTTCTTATACTATTATCCTTCCTTATGGAGAGAAGTACGACATTGCCTACCTGCCTAACGCCAAAGGCTATTCCTTCGGTTCTGCCTATTATGACCTTTCCCAACCTGATAGTTATAAAGAGGTACGATCAGATGTAAAACTAAAAGCATTAACTCCGGGGATTTCTTTCATTGCAAATAATATTAGTTTTAGCAGTGATACCAGTATTGAAAACATATCAACCACTGACATAAACAGAATCAATAAACTGATAAAGGATAACCCTACATTGAAACTGGAAGCTGGTATTTACGCAGATATTCCGGACATTACACTGGATGATAGTCTTCAAACAAGTGTGCCTGATTCTGCAGCTATAGAAAAGTTTATCCAGGCATTACAAACAGCATTAACAAACGGTGGAATAGCAACGGATAAAATAACAATCAAAGTATATCCTAGCCTTTCTGACCTTCCTAAAGAAATAGAGCCAAGGAAACCTGTAGTAATGATAAAGTCATATTAGAGATTTATAAAAAAAGCTGCCTTGGCCGGGCAGCTTTTTTTAATAAGATTGCTTATTAAATTATTTAATAGATACTACTTCTTTTTTCAATTCCTGATAACTTATATCTGTTATATTCTTTAGTTTTGATATCAATGTGGGCAATGTTTTCAGGTCTTTTCGCCGCTGAGTATTCGTTTCAATAAGTTGAACACAATCTACCAATTGAGTTATACCCATCAGGGAAAAATTAGTTTTTATTTTATGAGCTACCTGGTACAACTTATCCCATTCCTCTTCTTCCAGATACTTTTCTATGTTTTGAATTTCTTTAGGAGTATGTTTTAAAAAGTTATTGATCATTTCTTTCTTCACTTCCGGATTTCCTTCTGTAAGTTTTTCCAGATAACTAAGATTTGTATAGCGTACAGAAGGCACTTCTATTTCTTCATAATCTCCTTTTACTATTTCCTTGTCTTTATTAGTTAGCTGTACAATCTTGGAATAAAGCTCCTTGATATTAAAAGGCTTAATGATATACTCATTCATACCAACCATTAGACACTTATCTCTTTCATCGCCTATAACGGAGGCAGACATGGCAATGATAGGCACTTTACCTTTTGCTCCTTTCTGACTTCGTATAAACTTTGTCGTCTCAAACCCATCCATCTCAGGCATGTGTATATCCATTAATATCACATCAAAATTCGTATCCGCCAGTTTTTCCAATGCTAATTTTCCATTTTCCGCTATTTCAACATCTGCTCCCCATTTAATCAATGTTAATTCCGCTACCCGCTGGTTCATACGGTTATCCTCTACTACCAGCACTTTAATGTTTTCAAGTGTAGCATTGGATGCTTTTAAATCTTCTTTTCGCTTTTGTTCAAATGTCTCAATATTACCCTTCTTAAAAGTAATCTGGAACGAGAATTCAGAACCTACTCCTTCTTTACTGGATACTTCTATCTTTCCTCCAAACAACTCTACCAGTTGTTTAGAAATAGTAAGCCCTAAACCGGTTCCTCCATACTTTCTCGTAATCGTTGGATTCGCTTGTGAGAAGCTTTCAAATATAGTATCAATCTTATCTTCAGGTATTCCTATACCTGTATCTTTTACTCTAAAATCAATAGTACAACTGTCTTCATAATTCAACACCAGTGAAGTAGTTATTTTCACTTCTCCTGCGTGAGTAAACTTTATCGCATTACTCAACAGATTTAATAATATCTGCCCCAAACGAATAGGATCTCCTGATAAGACCGGATAAATATTTTCATCCATCACGGCTATTAGCCTTAATCCCTTCTCTTCTGCTTTCCCTTTTATTATATTTAATAAAGTCCTTATTGACTCCTGAAGACTGAAATCAATTTCTTCCAGAACTATCTTTCCTGCATTGATCTTTGATACATCAAGAATATCATTGATTATATATAAAAGATTGTTGGATGATTCCCGAATAGCGTTTACATATTCCTGCTGTTCCGGAGACAGGTCGGTTCCTAGCAACAGTTGAGTCATGCCAATCACGCCATTCATAGGTGTGCGTATCTCATGACTCATATTAGCAAGAAACTGTTCTTTGATCTTAATGGACTCCTCTGCAGTCTGCTTCGCCTCTATCAGTTCTTTTTCCACCAGTTTACGTTCAGTAATATCCTGCAATGTTCCAATGGTTTTTACCGGCCTCCCTCTTTCAATCACTGAATATCCCTGAATATTGGCGAACTTGGTTTTACCATTTGGGGTAAGAATTCGAAAATCCACATTCAGATATTCACCTGCACGTAGCTTTTTAAGTTTATCCAATAACATGTATGCATCTGCAGGATGTACATAGTTTAAAAAATTATTAAAGTCAGGCCTAAACTTTTCAGGATCCACCTCAAATAAGCGAAACAACTCATCTGACCAAAAAATCTTTTTATCTTTAAAGTCAAACTCCCAATTCCCAATTCTTGCAATACGTTGTGCCTCTGCCAGTCTTGCCTGACTTGTCTTAAGCGCTTCGACCGCTTCTACCCTCAATCTTTCTACTTCCTGCACACGAAGTATATTTCTGATTACCTGCGCAATTCCATGAGCATTTATCTGAGTTTTAACAATATAATCCGATGCACCGGCCTTCATCATTTCTACCGCCACTTTCTCATCTCCTTGTGAAGTAACCACTACTATGGGAGTAAAAATACCTTCTTCTCTAAGCTTTTTTAATAGCTTTAAGCCATCTATACCAGGTAATAAATAATCTAAAAATACGCAGTCAAAGTTTTCATTTTTCAATAACTGCAATGCAGGATCCGGCTTGTCAACTTCTGTTAACTCAAACAACAAATGGCTGGCCTTCAACGCTCTTCGCACTGTAAGTCTGTCAACTTCATCGTCATCTATTACCAGAAGTTTTAACTTTTTTTCCATTGTATAAAACCTGCTTTTATACTTATATACTTTAAAATTTATTTTTCTATACTACGCATTATAAGTATTATTGTTATATACTTCAATGCTACTACTTTAGGCATTTCCAAAGGTATTTACAGCCAATTCCAGACTATGTAATTTTGAATATTTACCCTGAAGCGGGAGAGAATAAAAAGTAATAATATTCAATAAAATATATCCTAAACACAACCTAAGTATACTACTTATGGCCTCTCACACAACTTCCAGTAATTGTTTAAAGTAGCCACAGCACTTACAAAACTTTCAAACGACAAAGGTTTCAGAATATAACCAGCAACATTGAGATCGTAGGCAGCAATTTTATCACTTTCTTCATTAGAGGTAGTCATTACAAAAACACTCAAAGATTTTAATTGAGGGTCCTTACGTATTTCCTGTAAAAATTCTATGCCTCCCATCTTTGGCATATTAATATCTAAAAGTACAATTTTAGGCATAGGATTAACCACTACAGGCCCTTTGCCTCTGAATATATCCAATGCCTCCAACCCGTTTCTGGCAATGTAAAGAGGATTAGTGATTTTATTTTTACTGAATGCTCTTTGGACATTCATAATATCTACTTCATCATCTTCTACAAGTAGTATATTAATAAGTTCATCAGACATATATACTAATTACTATTCAAAAGTTATACTTCATATAATGCTTTTACGCTACTCTCTTTTGGCCATGTGAAAATAAACTTCGCACCTTTACCCTTCTCTGACTCAATCGTTATATTTCCCCTTTGCTCATCTATTATTTTTTTAATGATACTTAACCCTATTCCGGTACTCTCTACCTTATCTCTTGCTTCCAGTGTTTGAAACAAGGCAAAAATCTTATCATGAAACTGACTCTCTATACCAGGGCCATTGTCTGAAACGGTAAATTCATAATAGTTACCAGTATCTTTAGCTCCAATTTCTATGATTCCCACTGGCTTATCATTGTATTTGATTGCATTAGCCAGCAAATTAGTAAATACTTGACGTAGTCTTATACGTTGAGTTTTTAATACAGGTAGTTCCGAAACAAAATTAATTTTAAAATTCTCTCCGGGAGACAATACATCCAGTATTTCACAAATCATGGCATTTACATCTACTTCTTCTGCCTCTATTTGCACTTTTCCGATCTTTGCATATTCCAAAATACCGTTAATCATTGACTCCAAACGAAATACCCTGCCTCTGAGCAAGGCCATATTTTTCTGAATATCAGAAGGAAGATCATTCCCCATATCTTCCTGAATCCACTCCGACAATTTAAATATAGCTCTTAGCGGAGCCTTCAGATCATGAGATACGACGTAGGCAAACTGATCCAATTCCTGATTCGTTCTCTCCAGCTTCTGTGAATAATCTTTTAGTTTTTGCTCCGCCTCCTTGATCTCAGTAATATCCTGAGCTACGCAAACTATCCCCTGGCGGTTTCCATTTTTATCTGTAATTACCGATGCAGAAAACAGTACGATAATATTTTTTTGTGACTTGGTGGCAAATAAAGTTTCTCTCGACTTAATTTCTCCTGTTTGCTGAAGCATGTCAATAATCTCACTGGCTTCTTCTTTAGAGGCAAAAATAAACTCCAATGGTTGTCCCAACATTTCATCAGCAGCATACCCTAATTCACTGCAGGAAGCTGGGTTTACAGATGTAATAGTATTATCCGGCCCTATTACAAACAGGGCATCCAGCATGGACATTATAATATTTTCCGTATACTGTTTAGATCTGATCAGCTCTTCTCTCGACCTGTTCAGTTTATATACCATCTCATTAAAAGCCTCAGCAAGCTTTCCTATTTCATCACGGGAAGTAACTTTTACTTTTATCAATTCATTACCCGTAGTGATTCGGGCCACTGCATTGTTGAGCTTGCGGATATGATTGGTAATTCTGGTACTAATAACTACAGAGAGGATAAATCCGGAAAGAAATATAAACAGGCATATATACAATGTGGTCCTTTTCAATTTAGCAATTCCCATATCCATACTCTCCAAAGAATACCCTAATAGTATATGTCCCAGGTAGGTATTCTTATACATTATTTCTTTCTTCGCATGAAGAGAGCGGACTCGGTTTTGATCCGCCTCATTTTTTAATAAAGCGGAAATATTAAGATCTTTTTTCTCCGGGTTGTATGCTGCCGCCACTGATCCATCCTTATTTACCACCACTATATAAATAACAGATGAATCTTTTCTTGCCCAGTTCAATGCCTCGGAAACAGCCCCCATATCTTTTTCGCCCATACCTATACCAACGCCCACAGCCATAAGGTCAATAATACTTTCAATCTTGGACTCTATACCTTTGATGGCCTCTTCTCTTTGTTTTAAAGGATAGTAATAATACAGGAAAACTGACAGGAATAATATCAGCAGTACCTGGCCAAATGTGATCTTCTGGCGAATTGATATGTTTGAAAAATTAAACAACATTTAAACGTTAACCACTGCGAGCATTGAACTGTTAGTTTATTAATATTTTATTTCCATGTAAAAATAAATTTCGCTCCTTGTCCTATATCCGACTCTACTCTTACCACTCCCTCATTATCCTCCACTATTTTCTTCACAATAGTCAGTCCTGCTCCGGTAGTATCTACTTTATCTTTCGGCTCCAGCGTCTGAAACATTAAAAATATTTTTTCCTGATGCTCCGGACTTATTCCTGCTCCATCGTCTTTTACATAAAACTCCAGTTCTCCATCACCCAGTTTTTTATACCCTATTTCTATATTCCCCGAATCATTAGGATGATGTCTGATGGCATTAGATATCAAATGAAAAAAAATCAGATATAACTTTTTGCGAACAGTAGTAATAACCGGCAATGGATCTTGTATTACAAGTGAAAATGTAGGTTTATCCAAAGATTTATATATTTCCCGGACAAGAAGATTAATGTCGACTTCTTCTGGTGCATCTTTAATTCTTCCGGCTCTCGAATATTCCAGCACTCCCGTAATCAATCCCTGCATTCGCATTACCCGACTTTTTAACAAAGCCAAAAATTTCATCAACTCTTCATTCTCCGTATCTCCAAGATCATCCTCAATCCATTCGGACAAATTCATAATAGCACGAAGAGGGGCATTCAGGTCATGAGATATTATATAAGCAAATTGCTCGAGATCTTTACTTACTTTCTGATATTTCAACTTATAATCTACTTCCCCGGACTCTTGAACTTTCAACAAAATCAAGCCTTGTTTTTCCAGGTACTTTACCTTTACTTTTACAGGTAAAGTACCCCCCTTTTGTTGAAGCGTAGAAATAACCTCGGAACTGGCTTCGGATAAATTAATTTCAGGAACAAACAATTGGCCGGGAGATAATTGTAAAAATTCGGTACAAGGATAGTTGGCCAACGCACACATTTTAGGGTTGGCGTGTAATATTATATTCGACTTATCTAAAAGACAAAAAGCTTCGCCTGATTCATCAATTAATTCTTTGATCAAAGGTAAAAATTCCGTCATACCCCAAGGGCTTTTTAGTAATCAACAACAGTAATTTCCTAGTTATCAATCAAAAATTAAAATTCCTGAAGATATATAGTTTTTTAAACGTTTCTCTCCAATAAAAGTTAATTCTACCTGTTTCAAACAGAGAATATTAATAAAAAAATACCGCAAACTACCTGAAATATAATCAGGGTTATTTGCGGTATTAACTTATGAGGATTGAAAAATTAAACCAGATTCTCTTAAGATGCGTGTAGCCATTCTTTTTTGGCCAACAACTCTTCTTCTGTTTCCGCATATTCCGGATCAGGCACACAACAATCGACAGGACAAACTGCCGCACACTGAGGTTCTTCATGAAACCCTATACATTCGGTACATTTATTAGGAACTATATAGTAATAGTCCTGAGCTAAGGGTTCCTGAACTGCCGTAGCGTCTACTACCGTCCCGTCTTCCATTTCTATTTCCGTAAGTGTAGTTCCACCCGACCAGGTCCATGTAGCTCCATCAGCATATATTGCCGTATTGGGGCACTCTGGCTCGCATGCGCCACAATTAATGCATTCTTCAGTTATCTTTAAAGCCATATTGGTTTACTTTATTTTATTAATTAAGATACCATACAAACTCATTCAACAGGTTTTTATCTATCACCTGAGATCGATCATTAAACTCAGCAGCTTTTTTAATATCAAAATAGCCTGCTACATGATCATTCTGAGCTGAGGTTGCTTTATACAATTTTACAATTCGTTGAACCACCCGTTGGTCATTCTTGTCAAACTTGTAAAAACGTCGGGTATATATAGGGTACAAGCCAGATCTTTTATTGTTCACTTCTTCTCTATGAAAAAGATGAAAGGTTTCGAATTTTAATTTTGTCAACATAGCAATTGGAATTAAAGATGAGAAAATAAATTTCCAGGCACTCCTGCCATAAGGAGAGCAATTATCAGCCGTAACTGATACAATGTTTAAATCAACAACAGCAACAGGCTAAATATGTTACGGGGTGTTGACAAACACAGATTGATGAACAGGCCTGGCCTGACCAATCGGGGACGTGATTTTTAAAGGCTTTCATAACGTAATTAATTTATATTTTCCCAATATCGGGACTAGGAATTAGCACCTTACCATGTGAAAGTAGGTTGCTAGAAGTTCATCGAGCCTAGTCTCTCCCTCCTTCTTTATAAATCAACTACAAGAGTGTAGGTGATTGACAATTCAAAGGTAGGTATAAATCTAATAAATCCCAAAAATTATTTCCACCAAAATTCGAACATAAAAAGTAAGTATTTGTTTCTGTTGAAATTAAACCCAAAAGTTATGGCAAATCAAAACGAAAAACCCAAACCTAAAAAAGGAAAAAGCGATTCAAAACCAATGAAACCGCAGAAGGATACACAAACGCCTAAGAAAGCCTAACCTCCTGCGATATCATTGGATCCAGACATTCCAGAAGGTCACTCACCTTCTGGAATTATATGTTTATTCTATTTACAATATCACCGTCAATTTTTATATACTGAAAAGCGTTCCTCCCCTTGCTAAAGGGCTTTTTATTTTTCCTTTCTTGATAAAGCACAAACATTAATTTTAATATTTGATAGTTATTATGTTAATTCGACAAATAAAACAAGTTCAAATTAAAAACACAGAGGTAGAAGCTTTAAATTAAAGAGCTAAACTACATTGTATGTAAGTAGTTATTGAGAAAGCACTACCTAAAACATTAAAATAACAACAGATAAGCTTTTTATTCGTTATTAGGTATTCAAGTTAAAGTATTTGTCCTGTCTTAATGAAGTTAATCGTTTTTCTCCATTTCTTTCTTTTCATCTTTTTTTCCACTGCAGCACAACAGGCAATTCCTGATTATGCCAAAGTGTTAAGTGAATATATACAAATACCAAGCGAAGAATATAAAGAGAAAGAAGCTGCTTTATATTTATTGAATCAATGCAACTCAATGGGATTACATACTGAAATCCTGATCAATAAAGACACTGCCTTTAATTTTGTCGCATCATTATATCCTTTGTCTTGTAATAAGCCGAACATTATCTTTTATAACCACATAGATGTGGTAGCCCCGGGCGATACTACATTATGGACCTATCCCCCATATTCGGGCCTTATCAAAGACAGTGTTATCTGGGGAAGAGGTGCTGTTGATAATAAAGGTATGGCCGTTGCACAACTCTTCGCCATTTCAAAATTTATTGAGGAAGCAAATTCCAAAGAACTTCCTTACAATGTTTCTCTACTATGTGTTTCAGGAGAAGAGACCGATGCAGAAAGAGGTACCATTCCCATTACCGAATGTTGTCTTGACCAACTAAACCCTTTGGTTATTTTTGGTGAAGGAGGTAGTGGTGTTAGAGGCTTAATTACTTCTGATCCCGATAGGCCTGTATTTGGAATCTCCACCGTAGAGAAAACAATGCTGGTACTGGATCTGGTAATGGTTCTGGAGTCTTCTGGCCATGGCTCCGTTCCCCCAAAAGAATATGCATTGAAAGAAATGATCTTTGCCCTGGAAAAACTTCTTAAAATGAAACCCACCATCCGTTATCACAGACTATCGGTAAACGGATTAAAAAAGCTGGGTAAATACGAAAAAGGACTAAGAGGTTTTATTCAAAGAAACTTTACTTTCTTCTTCTTCCGGCCTATTATAAAGAAAGAGATTCAGGAAAACCCTATGTTGTTATCCTTATTCTCTAATACAATCACATTAACTAATCTTACTGTATCAAGCAACCCGGCGAATAACCAGATTAACCCAAAAGTAACGGCAACATTGGACTGCAGGCTACTACCAGGTACCGTAACCAAACAGTTTGTTAAAAATGTACACCGGTGGCTTGACGACCCAAGGCTTGAGGTAGAATATATATACAGGGTACCAGCAACCAAAGAAACAGATATACCTGAGTACTTTGAATTGATAAGCAATTCTATTAAAGAAGTATACCCGGAAGCCTTGTGCATGGAATATATTTTCCCGGCAACATCCGACAATAATTTTTTCAGGGAAAAAGGTATTCCTGTATATGGGATTTTCCCAGCCTGTATGAGTGTAAAAGAAATGGAATGCGTACATAATGTGAATGAGCATATCCATATGAACAGAATGGACTCTGCCATAAAAATCTATTCCAGCATAATACATAAATTCCTCCAACTATCGGACAAGCCGGAAAAAAAGAAATTAATAAATATCTGGGATCATAATAAAGATGAATAAGTTTATTTATTGGTTTTATTGACAAATTTATATAAAAGCACCTTCTCTGATTACAGATTACTACTCTGCAAATATTCCACCCAGTCTGTATACTATAAACAATATGGGGCTTTTCAAGGTAGTATTATTAAAGACGAATAATACTATTAGTTATGGAATCATTCAGAAGAGAAGATTTTGAAAAGCTGGCCCAGATCACCAATGAATTGTGTATATCCATACATATACCTACTCACCGTAAGGGAATGGAGGTAAATGAAAATTACGATCGAACAAACTTTAAGAATCATCTACAAACCATAAGACAACATTTGGAAAGCCTGGGTTATCAATCTTCGTATGTCGAAGAGTTACTTCAGCCAGCTCTTCTTCTTCAGGACGATACCGGCTTTTGGAGAGAACAACTGGAAGGACTGGCCTTTTTCCTTTGTCCTCAAGGCCGCTGGAGCTTTAGAGTACCGGAAAACCTGGAATCTTTAGCGCTTGTTTCTTCCAAATTTGAACTTGCTCCCCTTGCGCCTTTAGTTAGTGAAAACCATCCTTTTTATATAGCAGGTATCAGCCAATCCAACGTAAGTTTCTACAAGGCGGATAAATATTTTATTGAACCTGTAAATATCCGGGGAAAAGTACCTGCGAATATTAAAGAAGTTTACGAGTACCACGAATTTGACAGGACTGTGGGCGGTAAGAAGGTGTCCAACGAAAGCAATATTCATGAAGGTATAGGGAACATTATGTATGATTCCAGCCAGGGATATCTGGATACAGATAAGTATATACCTGAGTTTCTCCGTAAAATTGATGCCGGTATAAAAGCTTATCTTCATAACCAGGATGCTCCATTAGTATTAGTTTCTAACAGTTCTTTGTTTGGTTTATATCAAAAAGTAAATTCTTATAATAATTTATTAAGCGAAGGGGTTGATCGCCAGCCGGAAGACCTGAGCATGGAAGAGCTACACAAGAGAGCCTATAGTATAGCAAAGAAGGAGTTAGAAAAACCCAAAAAGAAAGCTTTACAAAAATTTGAAGCATTTGCCGGAACAGGTAAGACTTCTTATGACACGAAAGACATTGTAATATCCGCTTTTGCCGGAAGAGTAGAAAGCCTATTCATCCCTAAAGATGTACATATTTGGGGACGCTACAACGAAGAAGAACAGAGTATTGAGATACATAACGAATATCAAACCGGAGATGTTTGTCTTGTAAACCTCGCTACTATTAAAACCATTGAAAACAGCGGTATTGTATACAGTATCAAAGAAGAAGAACTACAGGCAAAGCCAGAAGGTTCTGAGATTGCAGCTATTTACAGATACTAACATGGAAACAAGAATCACCTCTGACCATAATAAAATAAAGCAATGGGCAGAAGAAAGAAATGCCCGTCCTGCTTGTTATAAATGTTCCAATGGCAATAGCCTGCTTATGTTCTGCTTCCCGGGAGAAACTGAAATGGCTGTAGCTAAGCTTAGCTGGGAAGACTTCTTTAAAAAATTTGAAGAATTAAACCTGGCTTTTCTTTATCAGGAAAGAAACATTCATGGAAAGAAAAGCCGCTTCAACAGCTTTATATCAAAGGAGGCCATCAAATACCGGTTAATGAAGAAACCTGGCTAAATATTAAATCAATCTCTTAATAAAAATTCCTGGAAACAGGATTTTTTTATTTATAATTCATATTTTTTCTTCTATAATCGTAAATACTTTTTTTAAATAATGCGTTACATGAAAAACATGATACTTTTTATACTGATACTTATGATCGCTATTTTTTCCTTATTCTATATAGTACTTACCAACCCGGTAAATACTTCTTATGACCCGGACTCTAAAGAAAAGATTCCAGTGGATACAACACTTTTATATCAGCATGTGGAAAAACTAATTACCACCTCCAATTATAGAAATCATGAAAATATAGAAGCTCTCAACGAAGCGGCAGATTATATAATCACGGCATTTAAAGAAACAGGCCTGACGCCTTACGAACAAACCTACATGGCCAATGGGAGAAACTATAAAAATATTATCGCCGGCTATGGCCCGTCAGATGCTCCTGTACTGGTAGTTGGTGCACATTATGATGTCTGCGGCAATCAGGATGGTGCCGATGATAATGCCAGCGGAGTAGCAGGATTACTGGAGCTTGCCAGATTATTAAACACATTTAAACCAACCCTTCCCTATCGGATAGAACTGGTGGCTTATACACTTGAAGAACCTCCATACTTTCGTACTTCTTTAATGGGCAGTGCTGTTCATGCTCAAAAGCTGACAGAATCTCAAACAACAGTTTTAGGTATGATTTGTCTTGAAATGATTGGCTATTATTCTGACCAAAAATCTTCTCAGGACTTTCCGATTAGTTTCCTGAAATTATTTTATCCTTCAACCGGTAACTTCATAACCGTGGTAGGTAAACTTGGCGAAGGAAAAATGGTAAAAAAAGTAAAACGAAAAATGATTGAGGGGGCTGATATCCCGGTCGAATCCATAACAGCCCCTGCATCTATCCCCGGTATCGATTTTTCAGACCACCAAAACTACTGGAAATATAATATTCCTGCCGTCATGATTACTAATACCGCCTTTTACCGTAACAAAAATTATCACATGCCTACCGACACCATTGATACTTTAAATTTCACAAAAATGGCGGAAGTAGTAAAAGGAGTATATAAAGCCATAACGGAATTTCAATTTTAAAAGCAACTCTCAATATTTAGAAGAGCAAGGTAATCATCAATGACATACTGGAGTTTTAAAATACCGGGAACAGCCAAAGGCAAAAATCCGTTTACATTAAAGGAACTTTTTTAAACTTAATGTTTGCATGATTAACATACTGCTTATATTGGTTACTTTACTGATCCTTTGGTTCGTAGCCGGCTATTTTTCTGCCAGGCATGTCACCGGGCGGCAACCGGCAGACCCTTCGGACCCATCCAAACGCCCGTCCAATGCCGAGGATGTTGTAATTCAAACAGAAGATAATTTAAATATTTCAGCCTGGTATATAGATAACAAGTCCGAAAAAGCAGTTATAATACTCGCAGGAATCGGATGCCATAGAGAGTATGTGGTTAACAGAGCTGAAAATTATATCAATAAAGGGTATTCGGTGCTTCTGCCAGACCTTCGATGTACGGGCAACAGTGAAGGGTCATTAATAAGCTTTGGATGGCATGAAAGTAAAGACCTTATTGCCTGCTATGAATTTCTATGCAACAAGAATAAAACCTCTATAGGCCTTCATGGATACTCTTTAGGTGCCGCTACCATTGTATATTCCCTACCAAGAATATCCAATTATGAATTCCTTGTACTTGAGTCTTGTTATGATAACATCGATAATGCCTTGTCCAATCGTGTAGCCAAATTTAAGTTACCTTCTTTCGTTTATTACCCCTTCCGTTTTTTTACGGAAAAACTTATCAAAGTAAGTTCGTCCTATTTATACCCCGAAAAATATATTATCAATGCCTGCGCACCTACACTTATCATGGCAGGCGACGATGAAGATCAGTTGAAGCTGGAAGAAACACATAACATTTATCAGAAATGTGGTGCAAAGTTTAAAGAACTGCATATATTTAAAGGAGGTAAGCATGAAGATTTTAAACTTCGATTTGAAGAAGAATATAATAAAGTGCTAAATTCCTTTTTAGAAAAAATTAATGCCTGAAATTTATTTTATACCCGGCCTCGGGGCCAATCATTTATTATTTCAAAAGCAAGCAGAAGCAGGTATCTCATTTAAAGTTCTGGAGTACATACCTGCCATGAAAGGCGAATCGCTAGATAGTTATGTCAGGCGATTTGCACAGCGAATAAACGATAAAGAAAATTGTATTCTGTTAGGTGTTTCATTTGGCGCAATGATAGCCACTGAAATTGCTAATATTATGCCTGTTCAAAAAGTAATCAACATTTCTGGCATTAAAACAATGGACGAAATTCCTTTCTATTTTAAAATCCTAAAATTTTTCAAACTTCAATTTCTATTACCCTCATCCTGGATCATGCAACTGGCATTACTCGCCCGCCCTATCTTTGGAGCCATGCACGATGCCGAAAGGAAAATATTTACCGATATTATAAAAACTACGGATCCTGAATTTGTGAAGTGGGCAGTAGACAAAATAGTCAGTTGGACCAATAAAACCATTCCTTCCAACTACCTTCATATACACGGATCCAAAGATTTAATTTTCCCTGTCTTTACAATCCAAAAGCCTTATAAAAAAATAAAAGGCGGAGGACATTTTATGATAGTCACTCACGCCTTTGAAATAAATAAAATGATTAAGAAAGTAGTGTCAGAACCTAATTAAGGTTTCTGGTACACTCTTACATAATCCACATACATCTTTTGAGGGAACTGCGTTGTTTCATCCGGATTTCCGTCAAACCACCCTCCTACGGCACAGTTAAGAATCAAATGGAAACGTTCATTAAAAACGTATTTCTCAGGTGCTATCGTTTTAGGCTCTACATAAAAAAACATTTTACCATCCACATACCATCTGATCAGGTCCTTCTCCCAAAGAATGGAGAAGACATGATAGTCGTCTGAGAAATCTCCTTTTTCAAGCTCAAAATAATCACTTATATGAATACTTGACGGGCCTGGCCCGTAATGAATAGTACCCTGTGTTACATAAGGAGCACTACCTTTCAACTCCATAATATCAATTTCACCACTTTGAGGCCACCCCCCATAAACATCATCCGTAGGCATCATCCATATAGCCGGCCAAATTCCTTTTCCTTTGGGCAACTTAGCTCTTACTTCAATTTTACCATACTTCCAATCACCTTTATTTCTGGTAGTTATTCTTGCAGAAGAATATTGTTTAGTCACCCCCGACAAGGTTATGGGCTCATTTTTTGCCTGGATAACAAGAGAGCCATTTTCTACATAAATATTTTCCGGATTGTTGGTATAAGCCTGAAGTTCCTCATTTTGCCAGTTTGGGCCTACCTGATAATTCCAGCGAGCTGTACTTAGACTAGTACTGTCAAACTCGTCGCTCCATACTAAACGGGTATAATCTTCAGGAGAGGAATAAGGATCATCTACCTCTTTTTTACAGGATAAAATCAGTGTAATAATTAGCAGCGAACAGACGAAAAGCTGCATTTTAGTAAATAAATATCTCATTGTTGTTAGGGTTATAAAAGGATAAAGATACAGTCAAATTAAAATACTTCCAATAATTTCTTGTATTAAAATAATCCGAATTACCTAAACCAAAAAATAATAAGTAGACTCTCCAACTCTTTAAAATAGAGTCCCTAAAACAGGTTAACTCCCTAATCTATACCTAAATAATTCATTGCCACCATCAGTATTTTTCCAACTCCACTTGTTTTCCGGAATTATTTGAGCTTTGTCAACCCCAAAACTCTGTAATATTTCCTCCAACAGGTTTAAACGGTGAAAGCAAGTATGGTAACGATTAACAACCCTTAGCCCATTACTGACAATTGACTGTATATGCACGGGAAAGCGTGTCATGAATTTTAAAGTATCAGATAAATTTTTAAAATCTTCGACATAGACAAAATCCCGGTTGTTGCTAAAATAGGCTTTAGGATTATCACCAATAGAAATCAGTGGAATACCACCCGCAAATGACTCCAGAAATCTTAAATGCATAGCATCCGGTTCTGGTGATGGCAGATGGATAGAAAACCGATGTGCGGCTATATAATACGGCAATTGAAAATAAGGTATCCAACCTTTGAAATCCATCTGGCCGATTCGGGTACTTTGTCCATAACCGTCACCCAAAATAGTAACTGAATACCCACCACGCGTTAACACTTGCATTGTTTCCTGAAAAATCTCCCTTTTACCTCCTTCATTGGCAAATAATAATACATCTCTTTTTTCAATATTCAATGGTGCCTTTCTAGGATAGAAGATTCGGAAATCAATAGCTTCTTCCAACACCCATATATGGTTTTTAAAACCTGTATTTCTATAAGCTGCCTTTATAGAAATACTATCTGCCAATATCCCATGAAAGCCCGATAGCACTGATTCCGGATTGGAATCCAAAAACCGGCTTACATCATGTAAAAGCTTTATTGACAAACCGATTCGTCCAATATTTTCAATTATGGGAATTTCAATCCTGCTATCTGCTATGATAAGGCCTGCCGTTTCTAATTCCTCTAAATCGCCGGAAAATTGCCTGATATCAAAAGAGGAATAAAAATTAATGATATCAGAAGACACTCTTTCTTTTTTCTTACCTGAAGTTGTTTCAAATACAATTACCTGATGTCCTCTTTCATATAACTCTCTGAGCATTCCTGTTAAAAAATGGCCTTTCTTATTATTGCTACTGGTTACCAGTTCCTCATAAATCATAACTATCTTCATACACAACTCAGATTTTTTCACTTACTCTCCGTAAATCATAAAAGTATATTGAAAGAGCTTCTTTTGATTAACACTTCTTAAATTCATTTTGTTGAAACTTCTTAATAAGAAAATTGTTAACACTTCTTTTCTAACCAATTAATCAATAAAAAAGGATAATAAACCAATACACCAAATGCAATGTTAGCTTTATAGATAAATGAAGAAATTATGACAAACTACGTATTGATATATCGGTTTGCGGATAAAAATGCAGAAGAGGAGTTTCAACAAAAACTAATAAAAGATTATCCGGATCACCAACTACATGTACGGCATGGAATCCCCTACTTTGGTTTTGCGTCCCGTCAATTACCGGCAGTTGAAGACAGAGTAAAGGCTATTATTGATGAAATAAATGTGGTTACTACTGATAAAGATTATGTAGCGCTGTATTATATCAGAGAAGAAGAACCGGATAAAATCATGCGAAGTATGATTCTGGGGCCCTCAGACCTTTCTGAATCGGATCTAACCAAGATCAGTTCCGTAGAACATGAAAACCTGCTTAATGATTTGTTCGATATTGAATACATGAAGTTACGATTTCAGCACAAATAAAAAGGGAGCCGGCAAGACTCCCTTTTATTTTTATTTACTGTCTGTTATTAATACACCCTTAAACAAAAGCTTCTTTTTTTTCTCCATGGTACTCTTCCACAGGAATACATGAGCAGAAAAGGTTTCTGTCACCATAAGCATTGTCGATTCTTCTTACCGATGGCCAAAACTTATTAGCTTTAACCCAGCTCAACGGATATACTGCTTTCTCTCTGGAATATGGATACGACCAGTTTTCTGCTAACACGCATTGAGCAGTATGTGGTGCGTTTTTCAACACGTTATTCTGTTTATCAGCCTCTCCTGCTTCTATTTCTGCGATTTCCTTCCTTATAGAAATCAATGCATCGCAAAATCTGTCCAGCTCAGCTTTAGATTCACTTTCCGTTGGTTCAATCATTAATGTCCCTGGCACAGGGAACGATACCGTTGGTGCGTGGAAACCATAATCCATCAAACGCTTGGCAATATCTTCCACTTCTACACCTACGGAATGTTTAAAGCTTCGGCAATCAAGAATAAACTCATGGGCGCATCTGCCTTTACTACCAGAGTATAACACCGGATAAAATTTCTCCAGCCTTGCCTTCATATAGTTCGCATTCAATATGGCTGTTTTGGTGGAGTTAGTTAAACCGTCCCCTCCCATCATACTGATATATGCATAACTGATTGGCAATATACTGGCACTTCCCCATGGAGCAGCTGAAACTGCATGTATAGCTTCTGAACCACCTGTTTTCACTACAGCATGGCCTGGTAAATACTTAACAAGATGAGCAGCAACCCCAATAGGGCCTACACCCGGACCACCTCCTCCATGAGGTATACAGAATGTTTTATGCAAGTTAAGATGACAAACATCAGCACCAATAGCTGCAGGGCTGGTTAAACCAACCTGCGCATTCATATTAGCTCCATCCATATACACCTGCCCTCCATTCTGATGGATGACTTCACAGATTTCCCTGATACCCTCTTCAAACACCCCATGTGTAGATGGATAAGTTACCATCAAAGCTGCCAGGTTTTCGCTATACTCAGCTGCTTTTGCTTTCAAATCGTTAATATCAATATTACCTCTTTCATCGCACTTAACGATTATTACTTTCATACCTGCCATTACAGCACTCGCAGGATTGGTTCCGTGAGCAGAAGAAGGTATAAGAGCAATGTTTCTATGTGCATTTCCATTAGCTTCATGGTAGGCTCGAATTACAAGTAAGCCTGCATATTCCCCTTGGGCTCCAGAGTTAGGTTGCACGGAAACTGCTGCAAATCCTGTTATTTCAGCCAGCCAGCTTTCCAGGTTTTTAAATATCTGCTGATAACCTTTTGCCTGTTCAGTAGGAACAAAAGGATGTAAATTCGATATTTCCGGCCAGGTAACAGGTATCATTTCAGTAGTAGCATTCAACTTCATGGTACATGAACCTAAAGAGATCATGGAATGCACTAATGAAAGATCTTTATTTTCCAGGTGTTTTAAATACCTGAGCATTTCATGTTCCGAATGGTAGGAGTTGAAAACCGGATGGGTTAAATAGGAAGAAGTACGATTCAATCCTTCAGGAAAACCTATTTCGATTTCATCCACCATATTCTCCAACACCTTATCACTGCTTTGGTCTTTAGCTTCTGCAAAAATGGCTGCTATTTGAATTAAGTCTTCCTTAGTGGTAGTTTCATCAATTGATATACAAACATAGTTACTGTAATATCTGAAATTGATTTGGGCTTTATCCGCAATGTCTTTTACAAGAAGCGTTTTATTGCCGGTTTCTACCTTGATGGTGTCAAAAAAATGTTGGTTACACTGTTTATAACCCAACTTGCTTAATACCGCTTCCAGTGCTTTTGCCTTCCCATGCACTCTGGCCGCGATTCCTTGTAAGCCTTTAGGCCCGTGATACACGGCATAAGCACCAGCCATTACCGCCAATAATACTTGTGCAGTACAGATATTAGAGGTAGCTTTTTCTCTTCGTATATGCTGCTCCCTGGTTTGAAGTGCCATCCTGTAGGCTTTATTCCCTTCCGCATCTACGGACACTCCGATAATTCTTCCGGGCATTTGTCTCTTATACTCTTCTCTGGTTGCAAAATACCCCGCATGAGGCCCTCCATATCCCATAGGAACTCCAAAACGCTGCGAAGTACCTACTACCACGTCTGCCCCCATTTCACCGGGAGGAGTTAGCAGAGTAAGGCTTAATAAATCGGCAGCTACTGCAACCAATACATTATTCTCATGACATTTGCGAATTAAGTCTGTATAGTTAGTTATCACTCCGTCAAGGTCAGGATACTGCAATAATACACCAAACACATGAGAGCTATTAAAATCGTAACTATGGATATTTACTACTTCTATTTTTATTCCCAAAGGAATAGCCCTGCTCTTCAATACATCTATAGTTTGAGGGAAACAGCCATCAGAAACCAGAAAAGTATCTGCATCTTTTTTTTCAGGCTTTCTGACATTATGCAGCAAGGTCATGGCTTCAGCAGCTGCTGTACCTTCATCAAGCAGAGATGCATTCGCAATGTCCATTCCTGTAAGGTCGGAAATCATTGTCTGATAATTGATCAGCGCTTCTAACCTACCCTGGGCTATTTCTGCCTGATAGGGAGTATAAGCCGTATACCATCCCGGATTTTCAAGGATATTTCTTAAAATAACCTTGGGCGTTATAGTTCCATAATAACCAAGGCCAATATATGATTTGTATAATTTGTTCTGGGATACTATTTTCCTGAATTCCTGAAGAAATTCATGTTCCGTTTGAGGTTGAGGAAGGTTTAATGGTTTCTTTAGACGTATGTCTGAGGGGACTGTTTCTTCAATTAACTGATCAACACTTTGTGTTCCAATCACTTTAAGCATTTCATCCACTTCTGATTCAGAGGGGCCTAAATGCCTTTTGTCAAATCGTTCCCCTGTGGTTAAATTAATTTTCATGATACGGAGAAAATAAACGTCAAATTGCTATTATGATAATTACAAAGTTACATAAATTTGAATTCACTGACGTAACAAAAACCTGAGTGTGGATAAATAACTCCTCGAAGTGGCTTTGCTTGTAATTAGTCCCATTAATTAAGTTTAAAACTTATCCCAAAACCCTCATTCCCAAAAAACTGACTAAGATTAATGCAAATTGCTGGTTTCAATCCGATAAAATTCTTCCACCTCTTCTCAAGGAACTTATTTTTGAGTGTTTGAATTTTGGAATTTTCCGAACGGGATTTGGAATTTGAAATTTTAATAAAGTCCTTTGTAGCTTTAATCGTATTATCATGACAAAAATCAACTTTCTGTTACTTTTCAACCTGTTAATTACAGGAACGGCCTTTACTCAAAGTATCCCCCAAGATAGTATTGCAATGAAATATGCTTCCACCATTACTGCAGAAGAACTTTCGGAGCATCTGCACATAATAGCTGCCGACAGTATGGAAGGAAGAGAAGCCGGTGAACCCGGGCAGAAAAAAGCTGCCGACTACCTGGTAAAACAATTTAAAGAAGCTGGCCTTACCCCTGTAGTAAAAGGGGAAAACGGGTTGCAGTATTTTCAGGAATTTGAGCTGGAAAAGAAACAGTGGGAGGAAGTTTATATTGACATCAATGGTAGCAGAAAAGAATTTCTTAAAGATTTTTACGCCTATGGAGATATATACCTGCCTGAAGCCACAAGCATGAAAATAGTTTTCGGAGGTTTTGGCATTGATTCAGAAAAATACTCTGATTATTCCTATATCGATGTTAAAGACAAAGGCGTGATCCTGTTTATGGGCGAACCGATAGTAAACGGAAAGTCTCTTGTCACTGGTACTTCATCGGTTTCTGACTGGGCCAATGACTGGAGAAAAAAAAGCGAAGCCGCTATGAAAAAAGGAGCCAAAGCCGTATTCATTGTTGTTGGAAGTTCACAAAGTGAGTTTAACAATCGGCTTGGACTTCTAAAACATCATATAGAACAACCAAGTTTAGGTTTTACCCATAAAAAATCGGGAGGAAGCATCTTTATTCCCATCACCATGGCAGCAGAAATGCTGAAAACTACTCCCGAAAAATTACTTCAGCATAAAGAACTCCCTGCTTCTACCAAGAAGTATAAATTTAAGTCGGCTAATGTCCAAGCTAAAGTAGACGTCAAAAAAAGCATTATCAAAACTGAAAATGTCCTTGGGTTGATAGAAGGCAGTGATAAAAAAGAGGAAGTGATTGTAATCACCGCACATTATGACCATATAGGGCAGGAAGGTGACTCTATATACAATGGCGCCGATGATGACGGCTCAGGAACTGTAGCGTTGATTGAGCTGGGAGAAGCGTTTGCTGAAGCCAAAAAAGCAGGCCATGGGCCGAGAAGGTCTATTTTGATCATGCCTGTCACAGCAGAAGAAAAAGGGTTGCTTGGCTCTGAATACTATTCTGATTTTCCGGTTTTTCCGCTGGAAAATACAGTGGCTAACTTAAACATTGACATGATAGGAAGAATTGACGAAGCCCATGAAGGCAATCCCGACTATGTATATATTATAGGCAGCGACCGCCTCTCCACAGATCTTCACAAAATCAATGAGAATGCCAACGCCACTTATACCCAGCTCGAACTAGATTACAGGTACAATAGCAAAGATGATCCGAACCGTTTTTATTATCGTTCCGATCATTATAAC
>DATCKK010000222.1:0-3785 GCA_036562325.1 Cytophagaceae bacterium
ACTCACATCCGGCCTGTAACCTTATTTTTATTCTGTTTTGTATATTTTTTCATATTCTGTTCGTATTTAAAAATCAGGCTTATTAATTTTAATCAATGCCAAAGATTATAAAGATTTTATTAGCAGGATTGTTGTTTATTACCTGTTCGATTTGTTTACAGGCTCAGGTTAAAAACTCAGCTCATGGAGGCCCCTTTACCCCCCACGGAGATATCCGTTTTCTGATAATTTTTGCCGGATTTGAATCACAATGTGACCCCTCTCATCCACTATACAATCATTCGAGTTGGCCACAGATAGATTCAAAAAGTGAACCATGCAAGACCATACCGGCATTTTTTGATAGCTTTTTTTATAAATCGTATGAACAGTTTTCGCCTGATAACACTGACAGGACACTTTCTAATTTTTTTTATCAAATGTCTCGCAAGTCTCCGCATTATCCGCCTTTACGAATTGTAGCTGATTATTTTCCTGAAAGAATTAATATAAAAGGCCATAGCCATGATAACCGGGAAGTATTTAAAATTATCAATGAGAAATATCCTGATTTTGATTGGAGTAAATACGATAACAGAAAAAATCGTCCCGACTTTTTATTTGATAATTCACTAACCGGGCCTGACCAGCAATTGGATTATGTTGTAGTGGTTTGGAGAGAAGATGGGCAAAGCGGATATGCCAGTATTAATACTCAATATACCTTTACAACTACCGTAAATGGTAAAGAAGAAAAGTATCGTATAAATAGTGGGGACGGATTCACCATAGTTAAATCAATGGGGGGAGAGCAAGGGGTAAAAGGTTTATTCCTTCATGAGTTTGCCCATTCGCTATATAATTGTCCCCATTTGTATAGTGCTCAGGATGTTTTGGGTAATTATTTTTATGGTACCAATGGATGGGGCATGATGGCATTTGATAAGATCAATACAAGTGCCAATGCATGGGAAAGCTGGTATTGCGGATGGATTGAATTAGATAGTATTAAAGATTTGAGATCCTATAAACAGAATGGATATTATGTATTAAAGGATTTTGCCAGCACAGGAGATGCGATACGTATAAAACTTCCCTTTAACCAGTATTTATGGCTGGAAAATCATTCCGGCAAAACCATCTTCGACTCGCGTAGTTCCTGGTTAAAGGATGGAGACGGAAATCCGATTCCACCTGCTTCACTGGGCTTGTATATGTATATTGAAAATATTGCGGACTCCAGAGATAAAATAATCTCGCCATTGTCTCTTAAGTATGCTAATGGATTGAAAGCGTTAGATGCCGGAGGTAATTTTGATTTTATGGAAATAAGCTCCTCGCTTGAAAAAAAAATGTGGGGCAACTGGGTGGTTAACTTTAAAAGAGAGAGAGAGAATCCTTGTGGTGGACAGTGTAATATATCGTTAATTCGAGGTAATTACAGTCACGACGAACTTTATCCGGATACCATTATTCATCGGACGTATACTAACGGAAGGAGTGAGGGATGTCGTATGTGTAAAGTACGGTGCAAGGAAGGTATACGCAATGAATTTGTAACACTTGTAAAGGTAGAAGATTCTGTAGAGTTTGGAATGTGTGGAAGAACTATTGCCTTTGGAAATGGAAAGTTACCACATAAAACAGGTATATCTTCTAATCCCATGATCATAAATCATCAAAGATATGATGAGTGTGAAGAGCTGTTAGAGCCTGTTTACTTACATGGTGTTTCTGTAACAGTGATATCGAAAACAGAAGAGGGGGATTTGGTGCTTGAAATACGTTTTGATGATACGGATATTTATCAAGACCACCGGCTGACAGGCAATGTAGTAATAAGTAATGTGGAGAATGCTAAGTATGACATTAATATACTACCAGGAGTAACACTCACTATAGATAAGAGTGGAACTCCTAACAGACACACTAAAGGAAAATTTATAAATGGAGCGTATGAGTTTCCTGATTTTATAAGGCCTTCTTCTCTTACCATAGAAAAAGGGGCAACGATGAATGTTGAAAAAGGGGCGACACTTAATGTAAAAGAAGGCTCTACTCTGGTGTTAAAAAGTGGAAGTAGGGTAATAATCAGGGGGAAAGTACGAGTTGCCGCTGATAGTTATCTGGCTATTGAACCCGGTGCAGAAATAGTAGCTGAAGGTAAAAAGTCAGCTATTGAGATTCGCAGGAAAACCCGAATTGGTATAAATGCAAAATCTGGTGTAAGTGGAGTAAACTATATTACTCAGGATTTACAAAAGATGAAAGTAAAAAGAAAGGTATTTTAGTTATTGGCTTTCTATTGCGAAGCGGGTAGTGTATAAAATGAGAACTTTAAAAACAAATGGAAAAGAATAATAAGAAGCTTGAGAATGCATGGTGTATGTATGATTGGGCTAATTCCGTATTTTCACTAACAATAACAACTGCCATATTTCCGGAATACTTTCTTGGAGTAACATCCACCAAAGAAAAAGGAGATGTAGTAAGCTTTCTGGGATTTGAGATAGTTAACTCTGTTTTATACAGTTATGCACTTTCCTTTTCTTTTCTTCTGGCTGCTGTGTTAAGCCCATTTTTAACTTCTATTGCTGACTATACCGGTAGGAAGAAAATGTTTATGAAAACGTTCTGCTACATGGGATCTTTGAGTTGTGCTTCACTCTATTTTTTTGATGGTACGGATACTTTAGCTATTGGCGTATTCGGATTTATTCTTGCTTCGGTGGGGTTTAGTAGCAGTATCGTATTTTACAACTCTTATCTTCCTGAGATAGTGACAGAAGAGCATTATGACAGGGTGAGTGCCAAAGGGTTCTCCATGGGGTATATAGGAAGTGTTATATTATTGATTATAAATCTTGCAATGATAATGAAGCCTGAAAAGTTTGGCTTGACAGGAGAAGGGGCAGAAGGTTTGGCTTCACGTTTATCGTTTCTGTCGGTAGGAGCATGGTGGTTTTTGTTTGCTCAATATCCGTTTAGGGTATTACCATCTAATACAGATAATCGCAAACCTCAGGGAAGTTGGTTGTTAAATGGATTAAAAGAATTGAGAATTGTTTGGAGACAGCTTAAGTCTCATAGATACTTAAAGTTGTTCTTAGTGGGTTTCTTTTTATATACCATGGGGTTGCAGACAGTAATGTATGTGGCACCTTTGTTTGCCAAGAAAGTCATATTGCTTGAAACCGATAAATTGATTATAACTATATTGTTAATTCAACTGGTTGCCATGCCAGGGGCCGGTTTCTTTAATCTTTTGTCCAGAAGACTGGGAAATATCAATGCTTTGGTAGTTGGTATTATTATATGGATTTCAATTTGCATTTGGGCTTATTATGTCCAAAAAGGAATAAGTTTTTATATGTTGGCATCCACCATAGGCTTTGTAATGGGAGGAATTCAGTCTTTGTCTCGGGCTACCTACTCCAAGCTATTACCGGATGATACAGCAGGGCACGCATCCTTCTTTAGTTTTTATGATGTGGCAGAAAAGGTTGCTATAGTCCTTGGAACATTCTCTTTTGGATTTATTGAAGCTATGTCAGGCTCCATGAAAAACAGTGTTATAGCCCTTGCTCTGTTTTTTATTTTGGGACTGTTTTTTATAATTAAAATTCCAAGTTTAAAAATATATAGTTTTAAAAACCAAAATATATAAAGCTCTTTATTGTTTTTTAAATTTCATATTTGTTTATGAGCTAGTTTTTGTAATTTTGAAGTGAAAAGGGATCTTAGCTCAGTTGGTTCAGAGCACTAGCTCGACAAGCTAGGGGTCACTGGTTCGAGTCCAGTAGGTC
>DATCKK010000166.1:0-1946 GCA_036562325.1 Cytophagaceae bacterium
GCAAAATTTTGATTGTAAATTCCAGTTACTTTTATTTTAACCAGTGGATTGTTTTTCAGGACCGAAATGGAGTATTTGATCTCCGCCACCTGACCCACCTTCTTTCTCCCCGTTTTCCTTATTAAGTATTCTATGCAATACAGGACAAATTGTTACAAAATAATCCTAAAGTTTTAGCTTAAAGGTGCGATATTATACAATGACAAGGAGGTTTTCCCCCACACGACAAGGAAGTCAACCGCTCACCGATGGTGGGGCTTTTATCTTATTATATCCAAGCATTCCGGATTCTATCCGTAGCCGTTATGGAAATTATCTTGTCTTCCGGCAGTAAAAGGATCAGTTTTCTTTTGTACCGTTTGATGGAAAACATAGTAGGTAGTGGAGGTCTTGTCCGAAAACCCCTTCTTGCCTCTAGCTATAGTTTTTGTTATAATATTATAGCTAAGAGAAGGCCCCGTAGCTCAGGGGATAGAGCAGCGGTTTCCTAAACCGTGTGTCGGAGGTTCGATTCCTCTCGGGGCTGCCAGATTTATATATTTTATCCTGTTGGACAACAGGATTTTTTTGTTATTAAAGGGCTGTGTAAATCTACGCAAGCCAGAACCGGGTACTTAGGCAGTTTTTCTGAGTAAAATTTGCTAGTTTCGGTAAAGGTTATTTCTCTTGTTCAGGGGTAATTTAAGTAGTAGTGCCAAACTACTTTACTTTTTAACCCCTGGAGGTGAAGAAGATCGCTAAGATCCATTGTAGTATCAATAACTGCCATTACTGGGAGCAAGGAAACATCTGTCATGCTTCGGAAATCCTTGTTTCCAAAGATTCCTGGGCGGCCCAGGCACCAGACCGGGTCGATGCCCACCGAGCCGCCCAAATCCCCCCGATGCAGGCGGACAGTTGTATGGATACCTGTTGTAAAACGTTTGTGGAAAAAGGTTCAATGCAGATTGGAGCCGACCAGATTACCAGGAATTAATATCCCTCAACAAAAAAGGAGGCGCAAGCCTCCTTTTTAACAATCCTGTTTTAATGATCCTACTTGAAAAAACTAAACCAGGCCATAAATTTTGCTGTTTGAGCTGCAGATTTCGCACTTTTTACTTCAGAATTTAACCGACTTAATTCTTTTTTTAGACTTTCGTTCATTTTATTAAGTTTTTCGATCTGCTCCAACTGTTTCAACTCATACTCATAAATATTAATTGCTTCTTTTAAATCATCTGCCCTTCGATTGCTTAAATACGCAATCAACTTATCTACCGCAGCAGAATACCAATATGTTTTTGGTAATACACTTTGTTTATTTAAGATTTCAATATTTTGTGTCACCCTTTTTTCTATCTCATCCAATTTTTTACGATAGATTTTTATTTTTAATAAGTGAGACAAGTGGCCTAATAGTTTAAGAATGATCAGGATTACTAATAATTGAAAAATATCCGGTAATAGAAGAGCAAGAAGATAATCCCAACTTTTTGTTATTGTATAAATTTTACTATAAAGTCTTCCATACAAACCACCTGTTAAACGATTGAAAAAGTGTACTATATTATAATGCCCCACTAACTTATAGAAAATGATTAATATTATAATCCTATATAAAGGATTCACCTTCTTGAAAGTACCAGTAGTAATGTTTTTCTTCTCCCTCATCAATTTTTCAGTATCTCTTATGATAATCGACGTTTTTTGTAAATTATCTAATAATTCTTCTCTTCTCATCTCAGATTCCCCCATCCCCGTCACCATAAAACAAAAAATTCATATTACATAAACACCAATACGCGACAAATCTATTTTCTCCTGCGTTAGTGTATAATTAAGTTCGCAATTTCATAAAAGGAAAAAGCCATCGGGACTCCGAAATGGTAAGTTGCTCAAAACAAACCCAAAAAGGAGTGTTGTCCGATGGCTTACCATAAGGATACCGCGAATTTAGAAAAAAT
>DATCKK010000229.1:0-3643 GCA_036562325.1 Cytophagaceae bacterium
AGGTAGTACCAGCGGTGATGGATGAAATGATGATTAAAGGAACCAGAGAGCAAAAAGACCGCGTGACAGAAGCTTTTCTTAAGATGAAAAAGTTTGATATCAAAAAGCTGGAAGATGCTTACGAAGGAAGGTTACCAATAGAGCGATAATCATTGTCCACATTTTAAAAGCTCATCTTTGAAATTCAGGAAATATGCTTGTTCCAAAACTTCAAAGATGAGCCATAAATCCATTAAACCCTTAATACACCTCTAAAACCTCTTACGGCATAATAGGATTCGGCACCATTATGATATAAAAAGACATGCCCGAAACGGCGGTCACAAAACAGTGCGCCACCCAGCTTCCTGATATCTGCAGGAGTTTGTACCCAACTGGAAGTTTTCAAATCAAACTCACCCAACTTTTGCAATTCCCGATATTGTTCTTCCGATAAGATTTCTATACCCATCTCGGCAGCCATTCCTATGGCACTGTGTTTAGGCTTATGTTCTTTTCTTGATTCCAATGCCTGTTCGTCATAACATATACTTCTGCGTCCTTTGGGAGTTTCAGCAGAACAATCAAAAAACAGATATTCATCTTTCTTTTTATCATAACCAACCACATCCGGCTCTCCACCTGTTTCTTCCATTTCATTAAGTGACCATAGTTTATCCGGATTAGCTTCCAGCTTTGCTTGTACTTTGGCCCATTCTATACCTTTATGACGATTCATGTTTTTCTCAAAACGGGTTTTTACTATTTTGAGCAGCTCTTGAACTCGTTCTGCCGGCAATTTCATTTTATTACTTTTGGTCTTGCTCATACTTATTCTATTTTTCTGTTATATGGAATATATATTCCATGATAAAGTATTCATTAAGTTGCAACCTATCTCTGTCTGAGGTTTAGCTGTGGGATCAGGTATTCTTTATCATTCAATTAAAATAATTTTAATCAAAAGAGCCAATCATTTAACTCTTTTCTGCAAAAATTATAAATGAATAAATAATATATCTTCAGAAGTTTAAGTATAAGTCTTGAGTTATACCAATACAGGGATCTCAAGACTTTGATAAAGCTTTATTGATTAGCGGAAATCTTTCTATCGGCAGGCCTGAAATACCAGGATACTACGGTAAGAACTATCAATAATACAGGGCCGAAAAATTCAGTAATTGCATCGCCAACGGCTGCATGGGAATAGAATGCACCTGTCATGATAAAAATAAATCCTGCATACGCCCATTCTTTTACTAAAGGAAACTTAGGAACAAGTATCGCTATTACTCCCAAAATTTTCCAAACCCCTAATAGTGTTACCAAATAAGGAGGATATCCAAGGCGGGTGATACCATCAATAGTGTCTTGTACCTGAAGTGCCTGTGCTATACCTCCTGATAGCATTCCTAATGATAGCCATAGTGTGGCCACCCAATAAATGATTTTATTTCTCTTTGTCATAATAATAAATTTTTTTGCGCCATAGTCCGGAAGGCTTGCCCTTCTCTTTATAGCTTGGTTAACGTTTTATTAAAACTTATTAAGTTTATTTCTTTAGTTGCTGCATTACCTCCTGAAGTTTATTATGTGCCATATTGATACCTTGCGCAAATGGCAACTTCAGCATTTGATCTCTGTGTGCAACTGACTTATATACGATGTGCATTGTCAATTGGCTGGTATCGTCGGTAAGTTTTTCAAATTCCAGAAACTCCAGCTGAACAGGAAAAGAAGTATTTTCCATTTCAAATGTCCTTGTGATTTTACTTTCCGGAACAAATTCATGAATAACACCATTAAACCCATGTTTATTGCCTTTAGGATCTGTAGTTACAAACTGCCAGCTTCCATGCCGTCTGCACTCCAGTTTAACCACTTTTGTCCCCATCCATTGCTCCACAATTTCGGGTTCTACATAGGCTTTAAATAGTAAGTCCAATGGCAGGTCAAATACTCTTGTTATAGTTATTTCCTGTTTGCCTTCTTCGGCATGAATTTTAGTTTTTAATTCCACAGATTATCTATTTTTTTGATTTATATTTCTTCATAATGCTTTCCAGTTTGTTAAACCGGTCATCCCATAATTTCCGGAAAGGCTCAATGAAGTCTGCTATTTCCTTCATTTTATGAGGATTAAAATGGTAGTAAATTTCTCTTCCGTTGTGCTCTTGTTCCAACAATTCGCACTCTGTAAGAATTTGTATATGCCTGGAAATAGTTTGTCTGGATGAATCAAAATGTTCAGCTATGGCACTGGGTGTCATGGCTTGTACTGCCACCAGAGCGATAATAGCCCTTCGGGTGGGGTCGGCTATAGCCTGAAATACATCTCTTCTTAGTTCCATTATGCAGCTATATGGCTGCAAATATAAACGCAGCTACTTAGCTGCGCAAATTATTTATTGAAATTTTTAATCCTGCTAACTGTAAGTAATTGATATAGCTGAAGATAATTTATTAAAGGCTTTTCTAAGAGTTAGGTTAAGATACAGGAATTACAATTTATAGAAGAAAAAATTGTACAATGCATAGTTACAATCCAAGCATGTCATTCGGTAAAGCATCAAAATAAATATTTATAATTAAATGCTTATTGTAATGAGAATAAAACAAATTGTGACCCGGCTGCTCATGGCATTGCTGCTTTATGGGCCAGTACAAACTTTCGCACAAAGTGGCGCCGCTCCATCAAGCCATCTTTATTATTCAGGTGGTAACACCAGTTCGGATATCTGGATGAACTCGGTACTAGTGCCTATTACAACCACTTATACCTACTACTCTGTAATGGGATGGAATACAGGGCAGGAAGGCGGAGGATATTGTGGAATTCAGGATCATCCGAATGGAAGAGTATTTATTTTTTCTTTATGGGATCCTTCCAACAGATTACCCATTGTAGGGGTACATAAAGGCCCCGGAACACAAATAGAAAATTTCGGAGGAGAAGGCACAGGATTAAAATCCTGGAATTTTACACTGGGCTGGGAAACCAACAAGTAGTATAATTTGGTAACCAGAGTGTGGCAATATAACGGCCATACCTATTTTGGTTTCTGGTCTCAGGATATAAGCAGTGGCAAATGGACACATCTTGTAACAATGGACTATCCGGTAGCAAATGTAACCTTCAAAGGGAATAACGATGCTTTTATTGAAGACTGGATAGGAACCGGTGCTAATGTCAGAAAAGTATTATTTAAAGATGCCTGGCAACGAAGCACCACAGGAACCTGGAAACTTCAAAAGGCTGCTACTTTTAATTCCAATTCAGGCGATGCTTACCGAAATGGCGTTTATAATGATGCTTTCAATGCGGGCATAGAAAATGGTTCATTTTTTATGCAAATAGGAGGGAATACCACACACTCTTTTCCCGGAAGAACCACTAGTTTAAGTATCAACTCAAACGCTACCACACCGACTACAACAATAGGCGAAATAAGTTCTTATACTGCTTCTTATAATTCCTCTACCAAATATGCCAATGTAATATGGGAAGTGAACCAGTTCAAGAACCCGCAGTATTCTTATACTTTTGAAGTATTCAATAATGCTCAGTATACAGGAAGCCCATTAATCACTGTAACAGATAATGTTCCTCATGCAAGAAGCTTATCAGCTAACCTTTCTTCACAAGCAATGGGGTATATTATAC
>DATCKK010000167.1:0-12374 GCA_036562325.1 Cytophagaceae bacterium
GGCCTATGGTAACTAACACTACTACTGATAGTGAGTTGTTTCAAATCTTATCCATGATGTTAGGTACGCTTGATGATGGGCACGTTACATTGACAGCACCAGGCAGAAACATCTTTATTTCCAATGCTATCAGAAATAATCTGATTGATGATGCACTCTTTAATAAGCAGGTGATAAAAGATAATTATCTGGAACCGGGATTTGAGGCTGGTAAAGAAGATGCTTACTATTATGGAAAGATTAAAAATAAAAATATTGCTTACATCTATTTTGATCATGTAGCAGAAAACTTTTTCACACTAAAAGATTTTCTAAGTAAGTATAATGAGGTGGATGGTTATATAATTGATTTAAGGCATAACCAGGGAGGCGACTTTACCTATGCCTTTTCAGAAATGGGAAGATTTACAAATGAAAAGAGATTGATATTCAGAAGTAAAACCAAGAACGGAAAAGGTAAGAATGATTATACGGAATGGCATAACTGGTACCTTGAACCTTCAGGAAACTATGTTGATAAGCCAATAAAAGTATTGATAGACCGATATACAATTAGTGCAGGAGAAAGAGCAACTATGGCTTTAAAAGCCTTACCAACTGCTACACTTATAGGCGATACTACCAATGGGGCACATGGCACCATGATTGGCCGGGAACTTGCTAACGGATGGTTTTATTCGCTCGTTCCGCAAAAGGTGGAAATGTTTGATGGAAAGTCTTATGAAGGTATAGGCATAGCTCCGGATATTTATCAAAAAAACATCTTATCTGAAGTGTTAGCGGGACAAGACCGGGTATTAGAAAAAGCTATCAACGAATTTTAAGAAGTTATAAACAATAAGAATAAACATTCATTTGCAGAATTGGAATCATCGAGCCGCTCAGGGTTTTCTGGGTGGCTTTTGTTTATAAAGAATAAGAATGTATAATCAACATTAAAACCCTATTGGGTAGCACTTTATTTATTCTTAATTCAATTCATACTTCATGCCGAATGATAAGCTCATAAGGTCAGGGTAACCGGGGATAAAGGTAGTGGTAAAATGAACGTGTTCGCTTAGCCGGTAAGCATATTCAAATTCTCCTCCATACCAAAGAAACATATATTGCCATTTATCATCGCTATTTCCTTTAAAACGGTTTCTGTTTACATAACCATCAAGCCTTAACCAGTTTCTTCGGAAAACCAGTGTAGGGCCAATACCTCCATACAAAGCGTGCTTATTGGTTTTAAAAATTTTCCCTCTGAATCCTATATGTGAAAATCCTCCTAATTGAGCCGCACAATCTGAATAAAGGGACTGGACTATTTTAATACTAAAAATGTCTTTATGTACAAACTTTTCATAGGAAGCCATAGCTCCTAAATTAATAACCAGATAGCCATTTGGATCAAGTTTTCTGGGCATGAGGTCGCGATTCTCTTTTTCGCCTTTGGGATGAATGCTAAGGCCAAATAACTTAATGCCAATATTGTCTTGTGCGTTAACGATGGAAGAAGTGAATAACACCAATAGCCACCACCTAAGCAGGTCAACTCTTATCTCTCTGACTAACATTCTGATTTAATAACTTGATTCAAAGCGCCAGCCTGAATATAATTTCAACGCTTGTGCTTTAATAAAATTAAAGAATTTATTAGGGAAAAAAAATGACTCTAGCCCTTGTAATTATTAATCATCAGAGATTCAAAGTGAAATATTATGATATTTTTTAATTAATAATATTGTGTGCTCATTATATTATTGCTTGCTATTATGTTAATCGGTATCAAAGTAAAGGTGTTTACATTAAACACCTTTACTCATTAATACTGAACTTCTTGATGAATACGCTATTTTTACTATGCAATTTTAGTATATAAAATCCATAACCATGGCCTTTAAGATCTATCTCTTTATCTACATTTATTTTCCAAGTTCTGAGCAGGACACCATTAGAAGAATATAAAAATGCCTCTCCTTGCCCTGTCGAAAACTTCATGAGTTTATTATGAGCATCATAAATGATGGGAGAAGCTTCTGCTTTAGTATCCTCAATGGAAGTAGCCTTACCACATACCGACAATCCCTCTCTTACCTGAGAAGCAGTATGATTATTCTTAAACCCGGCAATTAATTCCCAGGTATCCGAATGTTTCCAAAAGCCGTTACCATTCATTTGTAAATCCCAAATGGCTATACCACCACTTTCAGAAATTTCCATTATATCTAAGATATTCCCCTGTGCACATTGCCCTCCCCACTCTGCTACCCAGCCTGGAAGTCCATAGTTCAATTTTTCCGAGGAAACACCTTGTTTTACAGTCAAAAAATTTTCAATGTAGGAATAGCGGAAAGGATAAATATTTACTTCCGATGGTAGCTGGGGACAATATTGAAATAAAGTATTATCATTTTCATAGGTTTCGTTATAGCCCATAATATTCATAAAGTCAACGTATGGCGCCATTGCAGACTCCCAGGCTGGACTGGGAGAATTATAACATGGAGTTGAGAATATGTCTACAGACAACTCTTTGCCTGTAGCATGCAGGGTGTCGCCTAATTTATTCAAAAAATCTACAAAGGCCTCTTTGTCACTGGTGAAGTCTCCAATACCTTCAAAATCAATATCTACACCATCCAGATTATAACTTGTTACTATTTCCATAATATTGTTCACCGTTTCTTCAGGATAATCATAGATCACTTTTTTAGTCAATGCCCAGTCAAAATCCTCATATCGGACATTATGAAGGCATAACATAATCTTAACATTATTGGCCTTGCTCCAGGTTACAAAATCAGTAACATCCTTGCCTATAGTAGCGGCTTTATAAGTAAATTGATAATCAGTAACAAACACCACCTCTCCATTATCGCCGGGAACCCAAAATTGTAATCCTATATGAGTCAGTCCGTTTTTGAGCCATTCCGACTTTACCGGGTCATTCATTAAAGCTTTACAATTGTCTATGCCATAAATCGGTATCCAGGTCATAACATTTCTTCCAAAAGCGGAAAAGGAAAAAAATAAAATCAGGATTAGAGCTGTATTAATTGTTTTCATTTCTGGTATTGATTAATTCTTTTTTAAAAATAGAAAAGCTTAAAAAACAGGAATGTACATTTTCCAATTTTTGATGTACATTTTAAAAAATGCCCTATTTAAGCGAAAAATCAAGTTTTTCTCCTTCAAAAATTCAGTATATTTGATATATGGCTTTACTCAAACACCCTGACTTAAAAAACAAAAAAGCAATACTTGTTGTAGTAACCCTACCTGTCCTTCTAATTTTTTTACTATTTATTTACTTCCAAAAACCGGTTCTGAACTTATTAAGTCCCGACTTCACTTATTTGGTAAGTTCGGATAAAGAGACAGGACTTGGAAAATCGGTGTACGATTCAAAACGTTTGGATAATGGGGTTAAGCTGGACTATACCTTAAAATCCGGAGACCCATATCCGTTTGTTTCATTGGTATTCAGAGCAAAAGACCTTGAACCATTTGATTCTGAAGGTTATACTCTTAACCTTGGGCTGGAAAGCGATTTGGATAATGAACTCTCTCTAAGGCTTGGCTTTTTATTAGACGGCCATACAGATAAAGCAAGCTTTGATTCCTATATTTTTGTAGAGAAATCCATTCCCGTTGTAAAAGGAAAAAATCAATTCAAACTTCGGTTAGATGACATTACACGAACACCCTCCTGGTGGTATAGCTACAAGAAATTTTCAGAACTCAATCCACCTGCATTTTCCAGAAATGAAACAGGCTACATTGCTTTGTACGATGTACAGTACCAAATTCTGAATCAAAAAAGAAGTTTTACGGTAACGCAATTTGAAATGAAGCCTACTTATTATGGCTTTTATAAATACAGTACATTCGGGCTTATCCTTTATTGCATTATCATTTATTTAGGGTATAAATTAAGAACCAGAAAATCCACCAAAGTATTAGTACCTATTGACCTGTCCTTAAATTTACCGGAAGAAAAAAATACTTCAGAACTGATCGTAAGCTACCTTGCCCAAAACTTCACCAATCCGGATCTAAAGCTGGAAGATATAGCCAAAGATGTCGGACTTACAGAAAGTCATATATCTGCAGCGATAAAAAGTTATAGCGGCAAGTCATTTAAGTCTTATTTAAATTTTTTAAGAATTGAAAAGGCCAAAAAGCTATTACTTGAATCGGATTTACAGGTAGCAGAAATCGCTTATGAGGTAGGATATAACAGTGCCCATCATTTTATAAGGGTATTCAAAGAATTGGAAAACTGTTCTCCTACTGTGTATAGAAATGAGTATTGTCAATCATGAGGAGATTTAATTTAGTATAGGTGGTTATGATTATTGAATAGTCAACTCAGATGCTTTCTACTGGACTTTTCTTTACCACTTAACCTTTTACCAGGTTTTAAGAAATTATAAAGAGGTAAAACATAGAGACAAGAAAGCCTTGTCTCTACGCACTAAAATCAGCTTTATTTAATACCAGATTCAATGATTATTTTCTTTGAATAATGTCTGTTGCCTAAAGTGATATTTAAAAAATATATCCCCTCTTCACTCTCCTGCACAACTTCTGTAACCGGCTCTTTGAGTATATACTCTCCTACTTTCTGTCCCATTGCATTGGTAATTGTCATTATTGCTTCTTCATTGACTGTTGTTGGTAAGCTGACCATATAATTACCTTTACTGGGATTAGGAAAAACATTTACACCTAACTCTTCTGATTTGTTCGTTATACCTGTTATTTTAACATTATCGTAATAAGGATAGAATAATCCGTCAATGTCGCAGGCAAGTAGTTCTCTATTATATATTTTCAAATCATCTAATATTACATCATAACCTGTACCTCCTAATAGTAAATTTTCATGCCCGCACTCTTGTCCATGCACTTCTTTCACTATATAAAACTTAGACGTATCCTGCTTATCCGGCAAACCATTAATGTACAATCGTGTTCCGTTTTCATAACTGTGAGTAACTGCTATATGATACCAGTTACCCGGAATAAGCCAGGTTCGGCTTTTTAGTACATATTTTTTATCCTGAGCATTGAAGGTACATACCACCTGATCCCAATCCAATGATAAGCTGTAAGAATTTTTACATCCTGCACGCATACTTAACAGTTCCATGGATTGGCCATCTGCTAATTGTGCGGGGTTAATCCATAATGAAATACTAAGGTTGTCGGGTGTTAATGATTCATCGCTTCCACAGTTTATATGTAGAGCATGATTATCGGATTGAATAGCATTGCCGCTTGTTCCAAAACGATCATGAGTAAATATTCCTTTTTCAATAGTAGCATGAAGGCCATTCCCGCTTTTATCCATCGCATCGCCGTCAAAGTCCCATTGTCCAACTAATCCGGTACTAATATCTCCTTCTTCACATGGTTTGAATTCTGTACATCCTATATCATCTTTGAATGCACACAGAATATGTTGATGCAATGATTTGTGGTCAGGCGCATCCAGTGTCATTTCCCAAATCATAACACCACCAAAATCTTTTTCTTTTAGGTATTTACACTTCTTTTTAATCAGGTCCGGGCCGTTGAATAATGTAAGGTCATTGCCCGGAGTTTGATCCATTGAATTATCCATCATTGGAAACAGAGCCACTATGTCTTTGTAGGCGTAGGTAACACCCAAACCACCGGAAGCAGATTTGAATTTATATCCATAAAATGGTACTCCCATAACCAGTTTGTCCCTTGAATACCCTCTTCCTGTCCAGTAGTTTTCCGCATCTACCAAATCCTGAAAGCTGGAGTGATTGCCGAAAGGACTTTGTTCCCAGCTTCCTTTGGCATCGTAGACCATTATTTGCAACCAGTCTGCTTTTTCCAAGGCTTCATCGGAAAACCACTGTCCCCACCAGCTATTAAAAGGAAGCGTTGAAATAAGTAGCAATCCCGAATCGTGCAAATGCTTATATAGCGTATCCATAAGTTGGGTATAGCGATCGCTTTCAGTAACGGTGGATAGTCCTTCCCAGTCGATATCTACTCCATCTAACTGGTGATGCAAACAATACTTTACTATAGTATCGGCAAACCGATGAATAGCCTGAGGATTTTTGGCTACCTCTTCAATTCCTGTCCATCCCGGAGCCAGCGGAGATGCAGAACCTCTTATAGAGATAATTCGTTGCGTGTTGGCTTTAGCCGTGGCTTCCAGAAACTTTTCAAAATTATTCTGTTGTACACCTGTGTATGCTCCAATACTACCATCTGGTTTTACATCAAGAAAAGCAAACATGGCATGAGTCAGATTGGCATAATCCACTGCTGAAGCATCGCCATAAGAAGAAATATATCCAACAATCTTCTGATCGAAGTGGCCGGGGGTACAATCTTTAACTTTTACCATTTCATAATAGGACGGCCCTGCGTCCGGATCACTAAAAGACATTTCAATGGTTTTATCACCTACAGAAGAATACCTTATAATATAGGAATCACCATTAACTGATGCTATTTCACCATCTGTACCCGGATCCAGAAGCACTTCCGGATCGTTTATAAAATTGCCCGAATGATTAAAAAGCGTGGCAAGACTGTCTTTACAAATCTTTTTGTCAACGGAAAAATTCAGGTAGTTTTCAGGGAGGTAGCAGCTTTTTCCTGTGCCTATCCAGTCAAATTCTATCGTTCCTCCAAAGGGTTTATTTATTAGTTGCCCAAATGAATTTTCAAATGGAAAGCTTTCATAACCGGCATTGGCCGCAAAAATAATCGCTCTGATGGAGGAAGAATCAATCGTATAATTTTTCCATTCGTTATAAAACAGTCCGCTGAAATTGATCTCATATTCCCTGAATTCGGTTACCAGGTCAATTATACCTATACTGCTTGCCGCATCACTGCCCAGGGTTTGATCTTCTGTATCAATCAATAATACGGAAAGTGATACGGTGTCACTGGCTTTGGCCCTGAAATGCACAACCGGTTTGTTTTCCGGAATGGAAAAATCCAAAGGAGCTGCCTTCCCATCCTCTCCTATATATTCCAATGACCAGTTATACCATTGATTGCCGTTTTTCTCATCAAGAGTTACAATTAATTTTGATTCTCTTACTTCCGTCACATAATTATGCCATGAACCGATAACCGTTTTGGGAGAATTTTTATCAAAATGTGTGGAATATAAACAACCGGAATTTTGCCCGGAGGAATGAATCGACCAGAATATCCACAGAAACATCCAGCCGATTTTCACTTTCGTATTCGCCTTAATTTTCATAATGTTTTTTTGGGCGAACATACTTTTCGAAGCAATAACAGGATTTACATAATTGTCAAAATCCTTTGCAAAAAGCTAAAAAAGGGCTTTTGACAAGTTTTAAGTGGAAGATGCAGGCTTTTGCGCATGCATTTTTCGAAAATCGTTAGGCGAGCAATTTTCCGTACTTTTAAATACCCGATTGAAATGAGAGGCACTTCCATAACCGGTACGGAAGGCAATCTCGGATATTTGCAAATCAGTCTCCACAAGTAATTTTTTAGCTTCAGCCATCCGGATCTGATTTAGATACTGTTTAAAACTAACATCTGCCTTACTCTTAATTATGGCAGAAATTCTTCGTTCGGAAAGTCCGGTAGCTGCCCGTATATCTGAAATGCTGAGTTCGGGATTGTAGAAATTTTCAATTAAAAAATTATTGATGATTACTTCTTCTCTGTCTTTATGGTTGACCGATTCTATTTTTTGATAAGTAAAATTAACCGAAGGGTTAACAGGTTTTCTTAGTATGTAATAATAAATCAGAAAGGCACATGTAAAGTAAGTTACTATTCCGATTATAATTTTAAAAAACACCGGTAACCAGTCTATATAAAATCCGGCTTCCTGAATTTCCACGATATTTTCAATTCCTGAATCATTACTGGGCGTATGAACAAATATGATGTATTTAATCCTGGAAAGATCCACCTCTTTTAAATCTGACTCTTTCTTCTTATTCAATGTGTACCACCATAAAGGCGTACTGAAATCTTTGATTGGATTGGAATAGATACTTCTCCATTATCAGTCCCGGAGGGAATTAAATGATTGAAATACTTATGCGTATTCACCACATCATCCACAGAATATCCTGGAATATGAGAGCCCAGCGAAATTGTAATCCAGTTACCTGACCTGACTCCCCGACCTGATTTTAAAATAGTCATAGCCGGAAAGGTCAAACCATGTGTCCTTCTTAACTACATACCAAACACCGGCATAGGGAAAATCACAAACTTCTCCCAGCTTATTGTACAACTTTATCATAATACCAACTCTATCCCTGATGAAAAATTAGTTGAAGGTACATAATATTATTGATATTCTCAGTATAATTAAATTTTACAGAATATTCAGATATCTATTCCGGCGTAACCAGTCCAGTTACTGATGAGTGGAATATAATTAAATCCCGGATCGCTTTTAGGAAGCAAAACCATCTCCGGAATAGTTCTTAACGGATCAACAGCATATAACTTATCAAAAAATCAGCTTGATTTTAGCACATGATAAAAATGGAGTAATTAGGGGTAGCAAAGAAAAGCATAAAAAAGCACAAAGTAACCAGTTCCCTGAATTACTTTGTGCTTTACTCTAAGTGCTATGGATTATTTTATTGTTGTATTACGAATTTTGATATATACACTTTATCCTCTTTCAGTACCTTTAGCTGATACATTCCTGCATTCGGTTTGCCTACTTCAATAATTTCTATGGAGGAACTTATTTTTCCTGTATAAACGGTGTGTCCATACATATCGATAATCTCCATCTTCGCATTTTCCAGATTCGTTACTTCTTTTGTACTTAAAGAGAAGGTACCATTGTTCGGGTTGGGTATTACCTCTATCGTTCCTATTGTTAGATTTGAGGTTACCTCTGTAACTTGTTGAACAGCCAATAATATTGCATTGGAATATACTTTCGTATTATTATTATCGGTTGCTACCACCTGTAACCAGAAGTCGCCGGCCTGCATGGCTTTCCATCCGGCATTAAAATTCAATCCGGAACCATTTAATGTAGCAATTAATACTTCTCCGCTATATAAATAGTAGGAAACGTTTGTAAATGCTTCTACAGATTTTAAAGCAATATTTATCGTTGTATTTTGAGCTACTGTTGTATCTCCGGATGGATTCATCACAAGTGTAGGTGCAATTTGTCCATAAGTTCCGGGAGTACAGTCTCCTAATTTCTTCCATACATCCCATTGGCCTGAATAGTTGACAGGATCATTGCCTCTTGTCCACCATTTGGCTTCATATTTTATTCCATTGCGCTCACATTGATCTCCCTGAACATAAATTGCATTGGCATTCCATGAACTTACATTTGAACAGCTAACGGTATTTCCAACAGGCGTTACTGTTATGGTAATTTCATTAGAGCTAACACTTGTTGGGTTGGCACAAGGTGCGTTGGATACTAACACCGCACTTACTTTATCTCCGTTCTGAAGGGTAGATATAGCATAAGTAGTTGCTCCTGACCCTACATTATTTCCATTCAACTTCCATTGAATGGTGCCGGAAGTCGCAGAAGCAGTAAATGTAACTGTAGTACCCTGTGTAATTGTCGTTGCACTTGATGTAATACTAATGGTTGGTGTAACAGACGGATTAACTATTACAGTCACCTGATTAGAAGTAGCTGTAGTGGTAGACAGACATGAGCCACTTGCTGTAAGTACTGCTGTTACTTTATCGTTGTTTGATAAAGAAGAGGTAGTATAAGTAGTTCCACCTGTTCCAACATTGTTTCCGTTCAGTTTCCACTGAATAGATCCTGCTGTTGAAGGAGTAGCAGTAAATGTTACTGCTGTTCCGTTGCAAATGGTTGTTTCACTGGCTACAATACTGATTGTTGGTGTAATGGATGAATTAACCGACATCGTTATCTGATTGGAAGTAGCCGTAGTAGTAGACAGGCATGAGCCACTTGCTGTAAGTACTGCCGTTACTTTATCGTTATTTGATAAAGAAGAGGTAGTATAAGTAGTTCCACCTGTTCCAACATTGTTTCCGTTCAGTTTCCACTGAATAGTTCCTGCTGTGGATGAAGTAGCAGTAAATGTTACTGCTGTTCCGTTGCAAATGGTTGTTTCACTGGCTACAATACTGATTGTTGGTGTAACGGATGAATTAACCGACATCGTTATCTGATTGGAAGTAGCCGTAGTAGTAGACAGGCATGAGCCACTTGCTGTAAGTACCGCCGTTACTTTATCGTTATTTGATAAAGAAGAGGTAGTATAAGTAGTTCCACCTGTTCCAACATTGTTTCCGTTCAGTTTCCACTGAATAGTTCCTGCTGTTGAAGGAGTAGCAGTAAATGTTACTGCTGTTCCATTGCAAATGGTTGTTTCACTGGCTACAATACTGATTGTTGGTGTAACGGATGGGTTAACTGTCACAGTGATTTGGTTGGAAGTAGCCGTAGTGGTAGTAGCACATGGTTCATTAGAAGTCATAACTACTGTTACCTTATCATTGTTGGACAGTGTAGATGAACTAAATGTCGTACCTGTTCCTACCTGTGTACCATTTACTCTCCATGAATAACCTGGCGCAGTTCCCTGATATTGTTGACTGGCAATAGTAAAGTTAACCGTAGTACCTGCACAGATCGTTGTTGAACTTGCTTCTATTGTAATGGCAGGAACAATTGCAGTATTCTGGCTTACATTCACATAGTTTGTTTTGGTTTCTGTCGTATTACCATTGATTGTCAGACTTATGGTCTTCGGGCCGGTAGTAGTATAAGTTACTGTATGAGGGCCTGCTGTTGTTGCTGTAGCCGGATTTGCTCCTGCGCCAAAGTTCCACAACCAGGAATTTACAGTGCCTGTAGTATTAGCCGTAAAGGTAACATTCTGACAGTTTAATACCGTGGTAGTACTTGCACTGAAATCAGCTGTGGCAGTTGTACCAAAGCAGAAATTATTGCTCTTTGGACTACTATAGTTTTGTTGCTGAACTTCTACATGAGTTGCAGGAGTAGTGATATTTTTCAAACCATAAACATCTGTTGGATAGGTTGTATTACATACTCCAAGATCTAACCACACACTATTTGTACCAGGGGTATTGTTCTGCGTCCACCATTGTGCCCGATATTGTCTTCCGTTATAGGAAACGATTTCCCCTTTTCCATTTCCAAGTCCTGCGTCTCCCAAATATATGGTACTGCTACTCCAGGCAGGAGCGGTACATCCACCCGATTGAAAAGCATTGGTTACAACTAAATCATAGCAACCGGGTACCAGACAGAAGTTCTGAACAGTATTGTTACCAGAGGTAGTAGAAGTTACATTGCTGCTGTTTACTACTACTGTAGTACCACTCTTTATCTGCCATGTTATGGATGGGTTTAATGAGCGGGTAGCTATATAGAATTGGTGTTCCTCTCCGACTCCAATAGTAAAGTTTACAGTTTGTTCATTATCAGCAGTATTTTCATCCGTCTGATTATTAGGATCGATTACTTTAACTTTTAACACATTGTTTCCTGAAGAGGATACAGCGATTGAGTTTAAAGCAATGGCTGTTGTTTGATTTTTCGCAAGATTTACCGAATGCGTGCGCGTTTCTACTAACTGATTATTCAGATAAATCTCCGACCTTATCGATGTTAAAGTAACAACGCCTTTATTGGTAAGTATATACGAAGCATTTACCGAACTTCCGCACGTTGGCAAGGCAACCATTTGAAGGGATGAAATGGCTGCATCATAGTTGACAACAGGAACAATGGTGATTGGAACCAATGCAGAGGTTGCTGTTGTACCACCTGTTTCATAAGCGATCACTTTCAATGTATGAGAACCAGCCGTTAGCATTCCGGCATTATATTGATATGGAGCTGTTGTTACTGTTCCTTTTAATACATTGTCAACATAAAATTCCACTTTCGTAATGGACTTTCCATCGGAAGGAATGGCATTAGCCGAAATGATAACATTTTCATTGGTATAGAATGAGGCTCCTGATAAAGGAGATGTAATGGCTGCACTAAGTACCTTTTTGTCACATCCTCTTAATTTAATTTCAGCCATAGAGCATGTATTTGCTCCGGATATAGTGCTGATAACTTTTAATCTCAGGTATCTTACTCCCTGGCCAGAGAAATAGGCAGTTTGCCAACCTGCTGTATTGGTAAATGTCCAGGTAACAGGTGTAGACCAGTTGGTTCCATCTACGCTGGTGGAAATTTCCACCTCTTTAGGATAACCGTTGGAATTACTCTGACGGTTGAGCATATCCAATCCACCAAGGTCATAATTAGCTCCCAGATTAAATACTAAAGTATGAGGCAATGGGGCATTGGCTCCCCAGTTGTTATGCCAGAACGTAGC
>DATCKK010000232.1:0-5106 GCA_036562325.1 Cytophagaceae bacterium
GGCCGAGATTGGCGATATGTGGAGCTTTCCCAAACTCCTTCAACATTTTAATGGTAAGCCTTTTTATTTCTTCTTTGGAAGCATACAAAGCACATGGATCCAGGTTTCCCTGAAGCGTTTTATTCGGGATTAACTCACGGCTCTCCTTAATATCCATGTTCCAGTCAAGCCCAACAGTATTGCAGTTAAGTTCTCCAATTTCTTTTCGTGCAAAAAATGCCCCCTTGGAAAATACAGTAACCGGCACTTCATTAATCGCATTGCAAATAGCTGCGATGTATTTAAGCGAAAATTCTTTATACTGATCAGGCCCCAAAATACCCGCCCACGAGTCAAAAATCTGAACCATATCAGCGCCAGCGTTTATCTGCGATTTAAGATATTTAATAGTAACACTGGTAATTTTATCCAATAAAGAATGGGCTTCAATGGGTTGATTATAAAGAAATTTACGTGCTTTAGAGAAAGTTTTGGAACCATGGCCTTCTACCATATAAGCCAGAATAGTCCACGGAGCACCGGCAAATCCTATTAATGGAACCCTGTTGTCTAAACCTTTTTTCGTAATTCGAATCGCTTCGTAAACATATCCCAATCTTTCAGGAGCCTCGTTTATTATTAGCTGATCTATGTCTTTCTGAGTACTAATTACTTTTGGAAAAATAGGCCCTTTGGATTCTACCATCTCATATTTTACCCCCATCGCCTCCGGCACCACTAAAATATCCGAAAATATAATAGCTGCATCTACTCCTAAAATATCTACCGGCTGAATAGTTACTTCAGCCGCTAATTCAGGGGTGGTTGCCAGCTCGATAAAACCCGACAATTTTTCTCTCACAGCACGGTATTCCGGAAGTACCCTGCCTGCCTGGCGCATTAACCAGATTGGTGTTCTTTCTGTCTTTTCTCCCCTGGCGGCCTTTAGTATAAGATCGTTCTTGTAATTCATAGCGCAAAAATACTCTAAAATCCATTAAACTGGTATGGAATAAGCAAAATAGGATATAACTATTTAAATAATCACCTGCACTTTTTCCCCTAAAATTATACCCGCAAACATTCTTTCCATATATTTGTTCCTGTTTATTAAAAATTTAACCCTAATTTATTATCACATGGCTGGTATTTCTACATCATCGTCAAATACCCGAACGGGTACTTTTGACCCAAACCAAAACTTTACGGCACCGCTGATTATCGTTACCCTGCTTTTCTTTATGTGGGGATTCATCACTTGCATGAATGACATTCTCATTCCCAAACTTCAAAATGTGTTCGATCTGAAAAACTGGCAAGCCATGTTAATTCAATCGGCCTTTTTTGGGGCTTATTTCTTTATTTCATTAAGCTATTTTCTTGTTTCCATTACCTCAGGCGACCCTATCAATAAGATAGGTTATAAAAATGGAATCATCGTTGGATTAGTTGTGGCAGCGATAGGATGTACGTTGTTTTTTCCTGCTGCGGAATATAATAGTTACCTGTTTTTCCTGGGTGCATTGTTTATTCTGGCTTCCGGGATAACGATTTTACAAATTGCGGCAAATCCCTATGTAGCTATTTTGGGAAAACCCGAAACATCTTCCAGTAGATTAAACCTTACTCAGGCATTTAACTCTTTAGGAACAACCGTAGCCCCAATAATAGGTGGCGCCCTAATTTTTGCAGCTGCTGCTGAATCTGCTGTTTCAAGCTCAGATACTGTTAAGGTTCCTTATCTTGGTTTAGCCGGCGCATTAATTCTTATTGCTGTAATGATCAAAGTAGCCAAACTCCCTAAGGTGGTAAATGAAGATAAAATTGAAAAAAGCGCAGGCGCATTAAAATATCCGCATCTTGTGTTGGGGGTAATTTGCATCTTTATGTATGTAGGTGGAGAAGTAGCCATAGGCAGTACCCTGGTAAAGTTTTTCGGGTTACCAAATATTGCAGGATTGGAAGAGAAAGAAGCAAGCATCTATTTATCTTTCTTTTGGGGTGGTGCCATGATTGGCAGGTTCTTCGGCGCTGTGGCACTGGCCAAGTTTGAAAACAATCTACACAGGCTTCTTATCATGGCAGCCATTGCAGCAGCTACCTTCCTGGTTGTGTTTTCTGTTACTAATCTTGAGTTAGCCACTATTTCGTTTGGAATGGTTTTATTAAATGTGGCTATGTTCTTCATGGGCCGTTTTATTCCGGGCAGAACCCTTGGCTTATTTGCAGTAGCAGTAATGGTGCTGTTGCTTATGACCATTTACCTTGAAGGACAAGTGGCAATGTGGTCAGCCATAGGAATTGGTTTGTTTAATTCCATTATGTTCCCAACCATCTTCACATTAGCTATTGCTGGACTTGGTTCACATACCAGTCAGGGATCTTCATTACTGGTTATGGCAATTGTTGGAGGGGCCATCATTCCTCCACTACAAGGATATGTAGCTGACATTACTTCTATTCAGTTTTCATTTGTGGTTCCTTTGGCTTGCTATGCATACATTGTATACTATGGATTCATTGGCTCTAAAATGAAATTACCTAAGGAAGAATTAATAAATGATTCAAAACCTGTATTAGAACCGGAAGGAACACTGGTTTAATTGAAAATCTTAATACAATAAAAAAGAGACTGCCTTTTTCAAAGCAGTCTCTTTTTTTATTATCCGGTTAGGTCCAATCCTTTACACTGCCAGTTCAGCCTTTACTTTTTCCAATCTTTCATAAGCTTCTTTCATCTTCTCTGCTGGTACGCAAAGTGAAAGTCGAATAAAATTCTTCCCGTTAGATCCGAATATCTCTCCTGGAGTGAAGAACACATAAGAAGTATAAAGTATCTTGTCAATATAAGCAGGAATATCAACAATAGGTTGCTTTGGTTTTGCCCAGATAAACATTCCCACCTGATCCTTACGGTACTCAAAGCCCAGCAAATCCAATATTTTATATACCCATTCCCTTCTCTCCCGGTAGATATCATTTCTCTGCTTATGCCACTGCTCTGAGTTTTCCAAAGCCTTAATTGCTGCATGTTGCAAGCCCAGAAACATCCCTGAATCAATGTTACTTTTTACATTCAAAGCAGCGGTAAGATACTCCTGTTTACCCAACATCATACCTATTCTCCAACCGGCCATGTTATGAGACTTACTTAGAGAATTCAGTTCTACGGCTACATCCATGGCTCCTTCCACTGAAAATATACTCAAGGGCTTTTCCTGTGGAAGTACAAGGCTATATGGATTATCATGGCAAAGTAATATCTTCTTTTCCTTCGCAAAAGCTACCAACTTTTCCAATACTTCTTTCTTAGCAGGTGTACCGGTAGGCATATGCGGATAATTAATCCACATTATTTTTACTTTGGAAAGGTCTTCTTTTCCTAACGTCTCCAGATCAGGATACCATCCATTAGCATCAGTAAGATCGTAATACCGGATTTTTCCGCCAATCAGATTCGTTAAGGACGAATAGGTCGGATAACCAGGGTTAGGCACAAGTACTTCATCTCCCGGATTTACAAACGCCATTAACAGGTGTAGTATCCCTTCCTTGGACCCCATTAAAGGCAATACCTCCGTAGCCGGATTCAAGCTAACGGAGTAGGTTTGTTTATACCATTCAGCTATCTTCTCACGAAATTCAGGAATACCACGGTAGGGTTGATATCCATGAGTGTTTGCTTTTTCCGCTGTGAGTGTTAATGCTTTTACAGTATCTTCTGAAGGGGCCAGATCAGGACTTCCAATACCAAAACTGATGACGTTTTTTCCTTCTTTATTCAGTTTGGCAATTTCTTCCAGCTTCTTCACGAAATAATATTCTTTAACCTGGTTTAACCTGGTCGCTACCGGTATAATCATAGATGGTTTTACCTTTTTTATATTCTCCTAAAATTTTCAAATCCCTTACCAATGACTTCACCTCTATACTTTTTCTGAAATCACTATAATTGGTCCACTCACAGTCTACATAAAATGTATATTCATTAGGTTTACCCAAAATAGGAATGGATTGTATCTTGGTAAGGTTAATTTTATTATCAACTATTATTTTCAGCATATTAGCTAACGCTCCTACTTCATTAGGAAGTTGAAAACTAAGCGTAGCTTTCTCACTGCCTTCTACTTTAAATTTTCTGTCGGCAGACAAAATCATAAAACGGGTAAAATTCTTTTTCTCTGTTTCTATCCCCTCAGCAATCAGATCCAGATTATATAATTGTGCTGCATATCTGCCTGCTATGGCAGCTACCGTTTCCTGATTTTTAAGCCGAATGTCTCTCGCACTATCTGCTGTATCATGGTATTCCTCCACTTCTATCTCAGGATATTTTGACAAAAACTCCTGACATTGCAATAAAGCCATGTAATGCGAGCGAATCTTTTTAATATCACTGATCTTTTTTCCGGGCAAAGCCATCAGGTTCATTTCTATCCTTAATTGTATTTCACCAATGATATTGAAGTCATACTCCTTCATCAATGAATAATTGCTAAGGATACTTCCGGCAATTGAATTTTCAATAGCCATTACTGCAAACTCTACTTCCCCGGATTTAAGACGGTTACAAAGCTCTTTAAAAGAATCGCAGTGTACGGTTTCAATATCAGGATTGAAATAATTTCGGGCGGCAATATCATGAAATGATGCTCTCCCTCCTTGTATCGCTACTTTCATTTTTATATGTCATCAATCGAAAGGCAAAGACAACTCATGGGCCTTTTCTTCCGTATAATCTCAAAGTTCATAGAAAATAATATCAGAATCAATAAATCGAGGAATAAAAGAAAGAATAAAAAAAAATTGGAGACTTGAATCAGATAAAAACATACCTAATTCAAACCTCCAATTCTGTTCGAAAGAAACTTAACGCAAACAGTAATTTGAACACCTGATTGTTACTATCTTCTCAGCATTTTACTGAAAACCTTTCCCACGATATAATCCACGGCTGCGAATGCAGCTACCATCGCCGGAATAAAACAAAGCAGAAACAGATAAAACGGAGAATAAGAAGTATCCGGCACTCCGTTGAATATCTCCCTAAGTAGTTCCATCAAAATTAGCAGTTAAGGTATTGTACTATTTATTCTGTAATTTTTTATAAAATTCACATAGTAAATA
>DATCKK010000234.1:0-2161 GCA_036562325.1 Cytophagaceae bacterium
CTGTGATAATAGCTAAGGATGTATTATTCATCAATGAAAGCAAATATTTCCTGTTTAATGAATTTTATATCCAATTAGATGCGGTGAGTATTCAAATCGATTCTGTGATATTCTCCTTCACTAAAAAGTCTGAAGCCCTTACGACTAACATAAAAGTGATTGTAAACCCACCAGCACATCTGTTACCTTTACTGAAAAAGTGGATAGAGGAACGCCACAACCAAGTAACACAAATATCATAGCTCTCACCTCATTATCCTTTTCTAAATCACACTGTAACCAATGCAGTAGAATGTCAGAAACAGATATACCAAAAAAATAAGGAAAAGAATCAGATTCTTTTCCTTATTAAATATATAATCAATTTACAATAAGCCTAAGCTACTTCGGTCTTTTTGGCAGATTTTAATGCCTTCACCATTGTATCTCCAATTTCAGCAGGAGATTCAACTACGAATATACCGCACTCACCCATGATTTTCATTTTAGCAGCAGCAGTATCTTCTGCTCCTCCTACAATAGCACCGGCATGTCCCATTCTTCTGCCTGGAGGCGCAGTCTGTCCGGCAATAAATCCTACAACTGGTTTCTTATTTCCGGTTTCTTTGATGTATTTAGCAGCCATGGCTTCATAATTACCACCTATTTCACCGATCATAACGATAGCATCGGTTTCAGGGTCGTTCATTAACAACTCTACTGCTTCTTTAGTAGGTGTTCCGATAATTGGGTCTCCACCAATACCAATAGCTGTTGAAATACCTAACCCTGCTTTTACTATCTGATCGGCAGCTTCATAAGTAAGGGTACCTGACTTAGATACGATACCAATTCTTCCTTTCTTAAATACGAAACCAGGCATAATACCCACTTTTGCCTCACCTGGAGTAATAACTCCCGGACAGTTAGGGCCGATTAAGGTTACTCCTCTTGATTTGATATATTCTTTCGCATAAATCATATCTTTAGTAGGAATACCTTCTGTAATACAGATAATTACTTTAATTCCGGCATCTGCGGCTTCCATAATTGCATCTGCTGCAAATGCAGGAGGAACAAATATGATAGAAACATCAGCTCCGGTTTTTTGAACAGCGTCTTCCACTGTGTTGAATACAGGGCGATCCAAATGGGTAGTACCTCCCTTACCAGGCGTCACCCCCCCTACTACATTCGTACCATACTCAATCATCTGACCTGCATGGAATGTTCCTTCAGATCCGGTAAAGCCCTGAACTATAACTTTAGAATTTTTATTCACTAATACACTCATGCTATAAAAAATTTTTATGATGCCTCACAAAAATAGAATATTTTATCGCTTATCAAAAAGGAAAGATAATAATTAAAGAAAGATTGCAATTTCGTTAATTTTCTCCTGTTCTGTATTATTTAAAGTCAACAAATTAGTCCCTGAATTTGGGACAATTGATCTTTCCACCGGGAAAAATATGCAAAAATCTAAAAGTTACTACCACATACCGGTCCGGGCCTTTTTTGTTCCCTCTCAAATCTCCCGGTGCACTCCCCTCTATATATCGATAATTCGGATATAACTGAACTATCTTTTGTTCCAATACATTTTCGATGAATTCCCAGTCCCGCATATCTCCGGTAAGGGATGAAAACTCTTCTGCACTCCTGTTCGATAAATAACCTGCCGTTTCGGAAGATAGGCGCAAAGGATCAATATAATTGCCTGATACATCATCCAGATAGTCTGAAAAGCACAGATTATAGGTAAACTCTATTTCCAAATCCCAAGAGATGGCAAGCTTATACCTGAACCCTGCCCCTACGGGCAAAGCAACAGAAAATGAGCTATAACTTTTATTTTCAGTTTTATATTTCCTTAAGTCAACCCATTTGCCCTCCAGGTCTTTTGCCTGGGGATTGGAATAAACACCTGATATACCTGCAATTGCATAAAAATTGTGAATGGGCCTACGCCTGTATTGCTCTTTGTTCGGATAAAAGTCATACTGCCCCAATAGAGACAGGCTAAGAATATCATTTCGGAAATGCAGATTTCTAATGTAATAATCGGACATGCCTTCTTTGTTGTTTTTAGATGCCGAAAAATCATCTCCCATTAACCGTGTCATGGAAAGTTCAGGCATTATGGCAATATGAGGGCTAACATGATAATTAAGATTAAAAC
>DATCKK010000244.1:0-12599 GCA_036562325.1 Cytophagaceae bacterium
ATATTGGTACGATTGGTCACGTTGACCACGGTAAGACAACTTTAACTGCCGCAATCACTAAAGTTCTTTCAGAAAAAGGATTGGCAGAAAAAAGAGACTTTTCTACAATCGATAACGCTCCAGAAGAAAAAGAAAGAGGTATTACTATCAATACTTCACACGTAGAATACGCTACTGCTACCAGACACTATGCACACGTTGACTGTCCAGGTCACGCTGACTACGTTAAGAACATGGTTACTGGTGCTGCTCAGATGGACGGAGCTATCCTTGTGGTTGCTGCTACTGACGGTCCAATGCCTCAAACTCGTGAGCACATCCTTCTTGCTCGTCAGGTAGGTGTTCCTGCTCTTGTAGTATTCATGAACAAGGTTGACTTAGTTGACGATCCAGAACTACTTGACCTGGTTGAAATGGAAGTAAGAGAACTTCTTAGCTTCTATGAATTCCCAGGTGATACTATTTCTATCATCAGAGGTTCTGCTCTTGGTGGATTGAATGGCGATCCTCAGTGGGTTAAAACTATTGAGGAATTAATGGACGCTGTTGATAAAGATATTCCAATTCCTCCAAGACAAACAGATCTTCCATTCTTGATGCCAGTTGAGGACGTATTCACTATTACTGGTAGAGGTACTGTTGCTACTGGTAGAATTGAAAGAGGTGTTATCAATACTGGTGATCCGGTTGATATCCTTGGAATGGGAGCAGAAAACCTTAAGTCTACAGTTACCGGAGTTGAAATGTTTAGAAAAATCCTTGACAGAGGAGAAGCTGGTGACAACGTAGGTCTACTTCTTAGAGGTATCGATAAAGAGCAAGTGAAAAGAGGAATGGTAATCTGCAAACCAGGTTCTGTAACTCCTCACTCAGAATTCAAAGCTGAAGTTTACGTATTGTCAAAAGAAGAAGGTGGAAGACATACTCCTTTCTTTAACAAATACAGACCTCAGTTCTACATGAGAACCACAGACGTTACAGGTGAAATCGTTCTTCCAGAAGGAGTAGAAATGGTTATGCCTGGTGATAACATCACTATCACTGTGAAACTTATCAACACTGTTGCAATGGAAAAAGGATTAAGATTTGCAATCAGAGAAGGTGGTAGAACAGTAGGTGCTGGTCAGGTAACTGAGATTTTAAAATAATCCAAAAGAAAAACAATAGTGCGTTTTTGGTTTTTTCAAAAACGCACTTGTTTATTTATAATAAATTATCTAACTTTGCACTCCCTTTTGGGGAAGGTGCATTTACGGGTGTAGCTCAATTGGTAGAGTCGCGGTCTCCAAAACCGAAGGTTGTAGGTTCGAGTCCTACCTCCCGTGCGCAATCTAAAAGCTATGAATAAAGTAGTAAAATTTGTAAAGGAATCTATCGAGGAAATGAAATCAAAAGTTTCATGGCCTAAGTACTCTGAATTACAGGGTAGTTCTATTTTAGTGCTTATAGCTTCCTTTATCTTTGCCTTGGTAATAGGTTTTATAGATTTTCTGTTTGAGAACGGAATGGGTTTTATATACACATATTTTAACTAAGCGTAGAAGATGAGCGAGTTAAATTGGTATGTTGTAAGAGCCGTAAGCGGACAGGAAAAGAAGGTAAAGAACTATCTTGAAAATGAAATTACAAGACAGAAGTTGCAGGATTTCATTCCTCAGGTACTGATTCCTTCTGAAAAAGTATATGAGATGAGAAACGGCAAAAAGCGGGTGAGAGAAAGAAATTTCTTTCCGGGCTATGTGTTGATCTATGCCGATCTTACTCACGGAGAAGCTGTCCACGTGATTACAAGTATACCTGGAGTATTGGGCTTTTTGGGTTCCAGCGAAACCGGAAGTACCTCCAAAAAACCAGTACCTTTGAGACAATCTGAAGTTAACAGGATATTAGGTAAAGTAGACGAGATAGACGAGCAACAGGAAAAGCTGGAGACGCCATTTATAGTAGGTGAGATAGTGAAAGTGGCTGATGGACCTTTTAGCGGTTTTTCAGGATCTGTTGAGGAAGTATTTGAAGAAAGAAAGAAGCTCAATGTTATGGTTAAGATCTTTGGAAGAAATACACCTGTTGAGCTAAATTATATGCAAGTAGAGAAAATTCAGTAATAAAATGGCAAAAGAAATTGGCGGTTATTTGAAATTGCAGGTTAAAGGGGGTGCAGCAAATCCATCTCCTCCAATTGGTCCTGCGTTAGGTAGTAAAGGACTTAACATTATGGAGTTCTGCAAACAGTTCAATGCAAGAACTCAGGATAAACCAGGCGTCTTATTGCCTGTTTTGATCACAATATATAAAGATAAAAGTTTTGACTTTGTAATTAAAACTCCTCCAGCTCCAATATTATTAATGGAGGCAGCCAAAGTTAAAAAAGGTTCTGCAGAACCTAACAGAAACAAAGTAGGGTCTGTAACCTGGGATCAGGTAAAAACAATTGCTGAGACTAAATTGCCTGACTTGAATACAACTAAACTGGAATCTGCTATGAAACAAGTGGCAGGTACAGCTAGAAGTTTGGGTATAACAATTACTGGAACTGCTCCTTGGGAGAATTAACGATTTAGGACAATGGCCAAATTAACAAAAAAACAGAAAGAAGCACAAAGTAAATATAATCCTAACCAGGAGTATTCTTTGGCAGATGCTGCTAAAATTTTAAAGGAAATTACTTACACAAAATTTGATGCTTCTGTAGATATCGATGTCAGATTAGGTGTAGATCCTAAGAAATCTGATCAAATGGTAAGAGGTATAGTAGCTCTTCCTCACGGGACCGGAAAGCAAGTAAGAGTGTTGGTACTTTGCACTCCTGATAAAGCTCAGGAAGCTAAAGATGCAGGTGCTGAGCACGTAGGTTTGGATGATTATATCCAAAAAATAGAGCAAGGTTGGACTGATGTGGATGTGATAATAACTATGCCTACTGTAATGGCTAAAGTTGGTAAACTGGGAAAAATACTTGGTCCTAGAAACTTAATGCCAAATCCTAAAGCAGGAACTGTAACTCTTGAAGTTGGAAAAGCTGTAAAGGAAATTAAGCAAGGTAAAATCGACTTTAAAGTAGATAAATACGGAATTGTTCATACTAGTATTGGAAAAGTATCTTTCTCTCCTGAAAAGATAGTGGAAAATGCTACTGAAGTGATTCAGACAATTTCCAAATTGAAGCCGGCTTCCGCAAAAGGTACATATATAAAAAGCATTTACATCTCCAGCACTATGAGTCCTGGGGTTGCAATTGACAAAAATTCAATAGGGCTATAACACAATGAAAAGAGAAGATAAAAGCAATATAATTGAAGATTTAAGCCAGAAGTTTGCTTCTACCAACTATTTCTATATTACGGATGCTTCCGGTATGACTGTTGAGCAGGTAAACAAGTTCAGAAAGTTATGCCATTCCAAAGGTATAGAGTATAGGGTAGTGAAAAACTCTCTTATTAAAAAGGCTCTTTCTTCTAAAGACGGCGATTTTTCCAGCTTTAATGAAAAAGTGTTAAAAGGTTTTTCGGGGATTTTATTTGCTGAGCAAAGTAATGCTCCTGCTAAACTCCTGAAAGAATTTTATGCACAAGGAATTGAAAAACCAGTATTAAAAGGAGCGTATATTGATTCTGATTTCTTTATCGGAGAAAATCATTTAGATACTCTTTCCGCTCTTAAGTCGAAAAACGAACTTATCGGAGAAATTATTGGTTTACTTCAATCTCCAGCCAAAAATGTTATCTCTGCGCTTAAAGGCAATGCAGGTGATAAAATTGCTGGCCTTGTTAAAGCTCTTTCTGAAAAATCAGAGTAGTAAACAACAACTAAAACTAATATAATTAACTTAAGAATTTTTAATTAAAAATACATAATACAATGGCAGATTTAAAAGCTTTCGCTGAACAACTAGTTGGGTTAACTGTAAAAGAAGTTAACGAATTAGCTCAAATATTAAAAGATGAATATGGTATCGAGCCTGCTGCTGCTGCTCCTGTAATGGTTGCTGGTGGTGCTGCTGGTGGTGCTGCTGAAGCTGCAGCTGAGAAAACTGCTTTCACTGTAGTGTTGAAAAACCCAGGAGGAGCTAAATTAGCTGTAGTTAAACTTGTTAAAGACTTAACTGGTCTAGGATTAAAAGAAGCTAAAGAACTAGTTGATTCTACTCCTAAAACACTGAAAGAAAACGTTACTAAAGACGAAGCTGACGCTCTTAAGAAACAATTAGAAGAGGCTGGAGCAGAAGTTGAAATAAAATAAGTTTCTTATTTTATTACCGGTAAAAGCCTTTGATATTTTCTCAGGCCTGGCATTTAGTCAGGTCTTTTCCTGTTTGTAGGTATAAACCTTATGCCTTTGGTCAGAGAGTAAAGCTGACATAATAATATATATTACTAACTAAAATCTGTAAAGCTTTGGCTAATACTAAAAAAACTGAAAGAATAAGTTTTGCATCGATAAAAAACGTAGTTGACTATCCTGATTTTCTGGATGTTCAATTACAGTCTTTCAAAGACTTCTTTCAAATAGAAACTCCTGCAGAAAGCCGTACCCGAGAAGGGCTATTTAAGGTTTTTGCCGAGAATTTCCCTATCTCCGATTCAAGAGAAAACTTTGTTCTGGAGTTCCAGGATTATATGATAGACCCTCCTAAATACTCAGTTGATGAGTGTATTGACAGAGGGTTAACTTATTCAGTTCCTTTGAAAGCCAAACTTCGTTTGTCCTGTAACGATGAGGACAATGAAGATTTTGAAACAATTGAGCAGGAAGTATTCCTTGGGAATATTCCATACATGACCGAAAGAGGTTCTTTTATTATAAATGGAGCTGAAAGAGTCATCGTATCTCAGTTACACAGGTCTCCGGGAGTTTTCTTTGCCCAAAGTAAACATACTAACGGAACCAAATTATATTCTGCCAGAATTATTCCTTTCAAAGGTTCCTGGATCGAGTTTGCTACTGACGTAAATAACGTGATGTATGCGTACATTGACAGAAAGAAGAAATTTCCTGTTACTACGCTGTTACGTGCTATAGGTTACGGTTCTGATAAAGATATCTTGGATCTTTTCGGTTTGTCCGAAGAAATTGAGGCAACAAAAGCTTCTCTTAAAAAGGTAATAGGTAGAAAGCTTGCTGCAAGAGTATTGAGAACCTGGACAGAAGATTTTGTGGATGAAGATACCGGAGAGGTGGTTTCTATCGATAGAAACGAGGTGTTGCTGGAGAGAGATTCCGTGATTTCTGAAGAGGATATAGATACTATTCTGGATTCAGGAGCAAAGTCTATCATCCTTCACAGAGAAGATATAAACATTGCTGATTATACTATCATTTACAATACGCTTCAAAAAGACAACTCTAACTCAGAGAAAGAAGCAGTTGAGCAAATCTATCGTCAGTTGAGAAATTCAGAAGCTCCTGATGAGCAGACTGCGAGAGATATCATTCATAACTTATTCTTCAGCGATAAGAGATATGATTTGGGTGAAGTTGGTAGATATAGAATAAATAAAAAACTTGGTCTGGACATAGCTTCTGATGTTAGAGTTCTTACTACAGAAGATATTATCTGCATTGTAAGATATCTTATTGGTCTTATCAACTCAAAAGCGGTAGTTGATGATATTGACCACTTAAGCAACAGAAGGGTTAGAACAGTAGGGGAGCAGCTATATGCTCAGTTCGGAGTAGGTTTGGCGAGAATGGCCAGAACTATTAAAGAAAGAATGAACGTTCGCGATAATGAAGATTTTAAACCAGTAGATCTTATCAATGCAAGAACGCTTTCTTCCGTTATTAACTCTTTCTTTGGTACAAACCAGTTATCTCAGTTTATGGATCAAACCAATCCATTGGCCGAGATTACACATAAACGAAGAATGTCAGCCCTCGGGCCAGGTGGTCTTTCCAGAGAAAGAGCTGGTTTCGAGGTAAGGGACGTTCACTATACGCACTATGGTCGTCTGTGTACGATCGAAACTCCGGAAGGTCCAAACATTGGTCTTATTTCTTCTCTATGCGTTCATGCCAAAGTGAACCACATGGGATTCATCGAGACCCCATATAAAAAGGTTGTTAACGGAAAAGTTAATTTGACTGATGATGTGGTTTACCTGACAGCAGAAGAAGAGGATGGACACAACATTGCACAGGCTAATGCGAAGATTGATGATAAAGGTAACTTTATAAATGATAAAGTAAAGGCAAGATTTGAAGGAGACTTCCCTGTATTGGAGCCAGATAAAATTACTTATATGGATGTGGCTCCTAACCAGATAGTTTCTGTTGCAGCATCTCTGATTCCTTTCCTTGAGCATGATGATGCGAACAGGGCATTGATGGGGTCAAACATGCAACGTCAGGCTGTTCCTTTATTAAGGCCTGAAGCTCCTATCGTTGGTACTGGTTTGGAAGGACGAGTAGCATTAGACTCAAGAGCATTGGTATTAGCAGAAGGTGATGGAGTGGTGGAATATGTAGATGCTACTAAAATAGTTATTAAATACGATTTAACTGACGACGAAAGATTGGTATCATTTGATTCTGATTCTATTACTTATGATTTGATTAAGTTTAGAAGAACGAACCAGGATACTTGTATCAATTTGAAGCCTATTGTTTACAAAGGCGAAAGAGTTAAGAAAAATCAAATCCTTTGTGAAGGTTATGCTACTGAAGGTGGTGAACTGGCGCTTGGAAGAAACCTTATGGTTGCCTTCATGCCATGGCAGGGATATAACTTCGAGGATGCGATTGTAATCTCTGAAAAAGTAGTAAGAGACGATATCTTCACTTCTATTCATATTGAAGAGTTTGAACTTGAAGTAAGAGATACCAAGAGAGGGGAAGAAGAATTAACAGCAGAGATTCCTAACGTTAGCGAGGAAGCTGTTAAAAATCTGGATGAAAATGGTATTATCCGAATAGGGGCTGAAGTAAAAGAAGGCGATATCCTTATCGGTAAAATCACTCCTAAAGGAGAAACAGACCCAACTCCGGAAGAAAAACTGCTTAGAGCTATATTCGGTGATAAAGCAGGTGATGTGAAAGATGCTTCTTTGAAAGCTTCTCCATCATTAAGAGGAGTTGTTATAGACACTAAACTGTTCTCCAGACCTAAGAAGGATAAAGACCTAAGAGCAAAATCCAAGAAACAGGTAGATACCTTAAAAGCTAAATACAGCAAGGATTTGCTTGCCTTAAGAGCAGTTGTCATTGACAAAATGGTGGAGTTGCTTGATGGCAAAACTTGCAATGGTATTAAGCATAAGTTTGGCGATGAGGTATTGGTGAAAGGTGCTAAGTTCAACAGGAAGAATATTACTGAAGCTATGTTCCCTGAGAAAAATATCTACAGGGATGAGAGCAATTATAATGTTCCTGAAGAAGTTAACCTTGTTGCTGACCTTGTTCTGGATAACGCGACAACTGACCCAAAAACCAATCAGTTGTTGGTTGAGCTGGTAAAGAATTATAATAAGAAGCGTAACGAAATTAGCGGTAGATTCAAGAGAGAGAGATTCACTCTTGAGGTTGGAGATGAACTGCCTGCAGGTATTGTACAACTTGCTAAAGTTTATGTTGCTAAAAAACGTAAACTGAAAGTTGGAGATAAAATGGCAGGTCGTCACGGTAACAAAGGGGTAGTAGCCAAAATCGTTCGCGAGGAAGATATGCCATTCCTGGAAGACGGAACTCCTGTGGATATTGTGCTTAATCCGCTTGGTGTACCATCTCGTATGAACCTTGGTCAGATTTATGAAACCGTTCTTGGTTGGGCTGGTTTGAAATTAGGTAAGAAATATGCAACACCTATATTTGATGGGGCAACTGAGGAGCAGGTAGCTGCTGAATTAGCAGAGGCTGGATTACCTGAGTTGGGAAGAACTTACCTATATGACGGTCTGACAGGAACCCGATTTGATCAAAAAGTTACAGTTGGTGTAATCTACATGCTGAAATTAGGCCACCTTGTGGATGATAAGATGCACGCTCGTTCAATTGGGCCTTACTCACTTATCACACAACAGCCACTTGGAGGTAAAGCTCAGTTTGGAGGTCAGAGATTCGGAGAGATGGAGGTATGGGCACTTGAAGCATTTGGTGCTGCCAATGTACTTCAGGAAATACTTACCGTTAAATCTGACGATGTTATTGGTAGAGCAAGAGCTTATGAGGCGATCGTTAAAGGCGAGAATATGCCGAAGCCAAATATTCCTGAATCATTCAATGTATTGGTTCATGAATTAAGAGGTCTGGCTCTTGAAATAACATTAGACTAACTAATTTAATCCTGGAATGTAGGCCTGACAAGGCTGTTAAAACTGATATCAAAACAACATGGCATTCAGAAAAAATAAAAAATTAAATCAGGACTTTTCCCGAGTTACCATTAGTTTGGCTTCACCTGAGTCTATTTTAGAAAGTTCTCATGGAGAAGTTACACAACCGGAAACAATTAACTACAGAACCTATAAACCTGAGATGGGTGGTTTGTTCTGTGAGAGAATATTTGGTCCGGTAAAAGACTGGGAATGTCACTGTGGAAAATATAAAAGAATCAGGTATAAAGGTATTATCTGCGACAGATGCGGGGTTGAAGTAACTGAGAAGAAAGTTAGAAGAGAAAGAATGGGGCACATCGAGTTGGTGGTGCCTATCGCTCACATCTGGTATTTCAGATCATTACCTAACAAGATTGGATATCTTCTGGGGTTACCTACTAAAAAGCTGGATCAAATTATTTATTACGAAAGATATTTGGTTATCCAGCCAGGTATTAAAGCAGAGGATGGTATTAACTATCTTGATTTCCTTACAGAAGATGAATACCTGGACATTCTTGACAAGCTCCCTAGAGAAAATCAAATGCTTGATGACAATGATCCGAACAAGTTCATTGCAAAAATGGGAGCTGAAGCTCTTGAGATGGCATTAAGCAGATTGGATTTGGATGAGCTTTCTTACAGCCTGAGACACGCAGCTGCTAATGATACTTCTCAACAAAGAAAAGCAGAAGCTTTAAAGAGATTAAAAGTAGTTGAAGCATTTAGAGAAGCCAGAACCAGAATAGAGAACAAACCTGAGTGGATGATAATCAGAATGGTTCCTGTAATTCCTCCGGAACTTCGTCCTCTTGTACCTCTGGATGGTGGTAGATTTGCTACTTCTGATCTAAATGACCTATACAGAAGGGTTATTATCAGAAATAATCGACTTAAGAGACTTATTGAAATCAAAGCACCTGAAGTTATCTTAAGAAACGAGAAGCGTATGCTTCAGGAAGCAGTTGACTCTTTATTTGATAACTCTAGAAAAGTTAACGCTGTAAGGGCAGAGGGTAACAGGGCGTTGAAATCTTTAAGTGATATGCTTAAAGGTAAGCAAGGCCGTTTCCGTCAGAACTTACTTGGTAAAAGGGTTGACTATTCAGGCCGTTCGGTAATTGTTGTTGGTCCGGAGTTAAAGCTGCATGAGTGTGGACTTCCGAAAGATATGGCTGCTGAGCTTTTCAAGCCGTTTATCATCAGAAAGCTGATCGAAAGAGGTATTGTTAAGACTGTTAAGTCTGCCAAGAAGATTGTTGACAGAAAAGACCCTGTGGTTTGGGATATTCTTGAAAATGTACTGAAAGGACACCCTGTACTTCTAAACAGAGCCCCAACACTACACAGATTAGGTATTCAGGCGTTCCAGCCAAAACTTATAGAAGGAAAAGCTATTCAGCTTCACCCGTTAGTTTGTACAGCGTTTAACGCTGACTTCGACGGTGACCAGATGGCGGTTCACGTACCACTTGGCCATGAAGCAATTCTTGAAGCTTCTATATTGATGCTTGCTTCTCATAATATCCTGAACCCTGCTAACGGTGCGCCTATCACAGTGCCATCTCAGGACATGGTTCTTGGATTGTATTATGTAACCAAAGGAAGAAAGTCTACTAAAGAATATCCGGTACTTGGAGAAGGAAAAACTTTCTATGGTCCGGAAGAAGTTATCATTGCTTTAAATGAAGGCAAACTTTCTCAACACGCATTCATTAAAGTAAGGGTAAATGTAAAAAATGAAAAAGGAGAACTTGAGCCAAAAATCATAGAAACCGTAGCAGGAAGAGTATTATTCAACTTGCTAATTCCAAAAGAAGTAGGTTTTGTGAACGAGCTTTTGACTAAGAAAAAACTGCAACAGATTATTTCTTTGGTTCATAAAGAAGCTGGTCTTGCAAGATGTGCTCAGTTCCTTGATGATATTAAACAATTAGGATTCCAGTCAGCATATAGAGGAGGGCTTTCAATTGGTCTTTCTGACGTTCAGGTTCCTGAAGATAAAGAGAGATTAATTTTACAGGCGAAAGAAGATGTTGATGCTGTATGGAATAACTATCTGATGGGATTAATTACAGATAACGAGCGTTACAATCAGGTAATCGATATCTGGACAAGGGTTAACTCTCAGATTACAGAAACTTTGATGCGTCAATTAGAAAATGATCAGCAAGGTTTCAACTCTATCTACATGATGATGCACTCAGGTGCGAGAGGTTCAAGAGAGCAGATCCGTCAGTTGGGTGGTATGAGGGGACTTATGGCTAAACCTCAGAAAAATCTACAAGGTTCTGTGGGTGAGATTATTGAGAACCCAATTATTTCTAACTTCAAAGAAGGTCTTGACGTAATTGAGTACTTTATTTCAACTCACGGTGCTAGAAAAGGTCTTGCTGATACTGCGTTAAAAACTGCGGATGCCGGATACTTAACCAGAAGGTTAGTAGACGTAGCTCAGGATGTGGTTATCAATGAAATAGATTGTGGTACATTAAGAGGCTTAATGGTAACGGCTCTGAAAGACAACGAAGATATAGTAGAGCCATTGGGAGAAAGAATTCTTGGGCGTGTAAGTGTTCATGATGTTTACGATCCACAAACTAATGAATTGATCGTTGCTTCCGGAGAGCAGATCAATGAGGACATTGCGAAGAAGATTGAAAATACCAACATTGAGTCAGTTGAAATCCGTTCCGTTCTTACATGCGAATCGAAAAGAGGAGTGTGTGCGAAGTGTTACGGAAGAAACCTTGCTACCGGAAGAATGGTAGAAAAAGGAGAAGCAGTTGGTGTTATAGCTGCGCAATCAATCGGTGAGCCAGGTACTCAGCTTACTCTGAGAACATTCCACGTAGGGGGAACCGCTTCTAACATTGCTGTAGAAGCTTCTATTAAAGCTAAGTTTGAAGGGGTGGTTTATTTCGATGAAATAAGATCAGTTCCGACAATTAACAATGAAGGCGAAGAAGTTGCTGTGGTAATGGGTCGATCCGGTGAGATTAAAATCGTGGAAGAAGGAACAAATAAAGTATTGATCAATAACCACGTGCCTTATGGATCATTCTTAAGAGTTAAAGAAGGCCAAAAGGTATCTAAAGGTGATGATCTTTGCTACTGGGATCCATATAACGCGGTTATTCTTTCTGAATTTGATGGTACTATTAGCTTTGAATCAATCGAAGAAGGTATTACATTCAGAGAAGAATCAGACGAGCAGACAGGACACAGAGAGAAAGTTATTGTTGATACAAAAGATAAGTCTAAAAACCCTGCTATCGTGGTTAATCCTACAAAAGGAGAGCCTAAGAGCTACAATATTCCGGTAGGTGCTCACCTGGCAGTGGATGAAGGACAAAAAGTTAAAGCCGGACAGATTCTGGCAAAAATCCCTAGAGCTATTGGTAAAACAAGAGATATCACGGGAGGTCTGCCAAGAGTAACAGAGTTGTTTGAGGCTAGAAATCCGTCTAACCCTGCAATAGTTTCCGAAATCGATGGTGTGGTAACTTATGGCGGAATTAAGAGAGGTAACAGAGAGATCTTCATCGAGTCAAAAGATGGTGTGAAGAAAAAATATCTGGTGCCGCTATCTAAACACATCCTTGTTCAGGACAATGATTTTGTTCGTGCAGGATTCCCGCTATCTGACGGTGCAATTACCCCTTCTGATATTCTTGCTATCAAAGGGCCAACTGCGGTACAAGAGTATCTTGTAAACGAAATCCAGGAGGTTTATAGATTACAAGGGGTGAAGATCAATGATAAGCATATTGAGGCGATTGTTCGTCAGATGATGCAAAAAGTGGAGATCATTGAGGCTGGTGATACCAACTTCTTACAAGGTCAGGTAGTTGATAAGTTCACATTCCGTGAAGAAAACGATCAGATCATGGATAAGAAAGTTGTGGTTGATGCCGGTGATTCTGAAACTTTAAAGCCTGGTCAGATTGTTACAGCCAGAAGACTGAGAGATGAAAACTCAAGCTTGAAGCGAAGAGATATGAAACTTGTTCAGGTTAGAGATGCAGAGCCTGCAGTTTCTCGTCCTACTCTTCAAGGTATTACGCAAGCTTCACTTGGAACAGAAAGCTTTATTTCAGCTGCTTCATTCCAGGAAACAACCAAAGTGTTGAGCGAAGCATCTATCAGAGGAAAGGCCGATTATCTGCAAGGATTGAAAGAAAACGTTATTGTTGGACATTTGATACCTGCAGGAACCGGACAAAGAGAGTTTAACAATATAATTGTAGGTTCTAAAGAAGAGTACCAACAATTAGTTTCCTCTAAAGA
>DATCKK010000250.1:0-7830 GCA_036562325.1 Cytophagaceae bacterium
GCTTTACTGGAAAGATAAAGAAGCTACTTCTGCTGCCGCTGTTGCCTTGGTGAATAACCTTAATTTATCAGTAACCGGAAACGGCACTACTTATAACCCATGGATACTTACTCCATCCAATCCTTCTGCCAATGCGGTAAGAGGAATAGACAATCTGAATAACATAGAACAGGTAACCATCGAAGCACCGGCATCCGGTTCATATACCATTACAGTAAACGGAGCAGGCATCACAACAGGAACAGGGCAGGAATATTTTATTGCTTATGAATTTATTCAAAACGGACTTACTTTAGTATATCCTACCGGAGGAGAAAGCATTGCTCCCGAAGAATCCATTTATATTCGCTGGGATGGATATAATAACTCTAACCTGACTGTTCAATATTCTGATAACAATGGCCAAACCTGGACAACTTTAGCGAGCAATCTTCCAGCCAATCGTAAATACTTTTATTGGACAGTTCCCAATATGATTTCATCCAAACTGCTATTCCGTGTTACCGATGGAACCTACACTACTCAGAGTTCTTCAGAAGTATCTGTAATGGCTGTACCGGTTAATCTTAATGCTACTCATAATTCTAACAGCATTACCTTAAGCTGGAATGCCGTAACGGGAGCATCTCAATATCAGGTATATTTGTTAAAACCATCGAATTATGAAATGCAACTGGCAGGAACAACTTCCTCCACCAGTTATACCATCTCTAATCTTTCCTCTAATGACATTGGTTGGGTGAGTGTAAAAGCTGTCGGAGCCAATGGAGCAGTGAGCCGAAGAGCATATGCTGTGAAACCTGTACCTACTACCAATCTATCACCTACCGTAAGCATTATTGCACCGTCTAACAACGCTACCTTTACCGCTCCTGCTACCATACAAATAGAAGCAGTAGCTTCAGATCCTGATGGATCGGTTACATTGGTCGAGTTTTACCGTGATGGAGTTAAAATCGGAGAGGATGCCACCAGCCCATATTCTATTAGCTGGGAGTTTGTTACTACAGGCGATTATATATTAACTGCCAAAGCTACCGATAACCAGGGGTTAACTACCATTTCGTCTTCCGTACTTGTTAAAGTAAATAGCGAGGGGGGAAATTGCTCCGGTGTACCTGCTTATCATCCGTATCCTACTATATATAATTTTGGAGACCGTGTAGTATACAATAGTACTCTGTACGAGTCCCAGGTGAACGGGCTTTATAATGTTATACCTGGTACTGCTGAGCATTGGTGGAAAACAATAGGCCCTTGCGTAAATACCCAAAATATATTACCGGTTGCTACCATAACTTCGCCAGCTGCCAACACTACTTATATAGCGCCGGCAACAGTTACTATTACCGCCAATGCTTCGGATGAAGATGGTACTATAACCAAAGTAGAGTTTTTCCGAAATGGAGTTAAATTAGGAGAAGACTTGTCAGCACCGTATGAGTTTGTCTGGAACAATGCACCTGCAGGAAACTATGCACTAACAGTACAAGCTACTGATAATGCAGGAGGGCTAAGTGCCATGTCTCCGGCAGTTAATATTACCATCAGTCAAAATGCTACTCCTACAGTAAGTATTACTTCTCCTTCCAATAATGCTACCTATACAGCACCTGCCTCTATTACGATCAATGCCATTGCATCTGATTCAGATGGAAACATTACTTTAGTGGAGTTCTTTGCCAATGGTTCCAAAATTGGAGAAGACACCAATGCACCATACAGCATTACATGGAATAATGTACCTGTGGGTAACTATGTACTTACCGCTGAAGCAACCGATGATAAAGGTTCAAAAGGAAGTTCATTAGCAGTGAATATTTCGGTTCAGGCCGTGCAGCAATCCAACCAGTTACCTGTTGCTACAATTACCGCCCCCGCCAACAATTCAACCTACACAGCACCTGCCTCGATCACAATTACTGCTAATGCCATTGACTATGATGGTGTAGTTACCAAAGTAGAGTTTTTCCAAAATGGAAATAAAATAGGAGAGAGTACTTCGTCTCCATATACCATTGTATGGTCTAATGTAGGAGTAGGTAATTATGCAATCACGGCAGTAGCAACGGATGACTCAAGTGCTACCGGACAAGCTTCTTCCGCCATTAACATTATCGTTAACGAAGGCAATAGTTGTAGCGGAATACCAACTTACGGCCCGTATCCTAACATTTATAACATCGGAGACCGTGTACAGTACAATGGTATCATTTACGAATCTCTGGCAAACGCCCTTTATAATGTTACTCCCGGTACTGCTGAATGGTGGTGGAAAACCATTGGCCCATGCAGTGGCAATGTTAAGATAGGATTTGGTGAAATGACATCAAGCCTTGAACTATTTCCTAACCCGGCAACCTCCGAAGTAACATTTATGGGTAAGGCCTCCGGAGAAAAAGTAATGATCTCTGTGGTAAATGATATGGGTATGGAAATAGCCAGGGAAGAAGTAGCGGTTATCAATGGAGTCTTCCATTATACCACCGATGTTACAAACCTTCCTTCAGGTATCTATTCCTTCAGAGCTACTATAGATGGCGACGTTGTTTTATACAAAAAAATGATAAAGCACTAGTATAGAGTTCTTTATTAATTAGAGCTATATTGAGGTTAGATTAAAAAGTCCTCTTCGAATTTTCGGGAGGACTTTTTGCTATATATTCTGACAATAAATGAGAATCAATGTATAATTCAATCAACAATTTAACTAACAGTTTGAATGTGATGAATGTAGAATGAGTATAAAAAAATGGATTTTTTTAACCCTATTATTTTTTTTAAATTTCTCAAACACTACTAAATTTGCACCCTTTCCTAAACTTTATGTCTACTCGAAAAAATTCTGCCCTTATTTTCATTTTCATTACCATACTTGTTGATGTTATTGGTTTTGGAATCATTTTACCGGTTGTCCCTGATTTGATTGCGGAACTAACCGGAGAAGGTTTAAGTAAAGCCTCCCAATACAGTGGCTGGCTTACGTTTGCATTTGCCATAATGCAGTTTGTTTTTTCTCCCATCATGGGAAGCCTGAGCGACCGGTTTGGCAGAAGGCCGGTGCTATTATTAGCCCTTCTGGGACTCGGATTAGATTACGTATTTCAGGCACTGGCACCAAGTATTTTCTGGCTATTTCTGGGAAGAATCCTGGCAGGTATTACAGGGGCGAGTTTTACTACCGCTACGGCCTATATTGCCGATATCAGTGAACCGGAAAAAAGAGCGCAAAACTTTGGTATTGTAGGAGCTGCATTTGGCCTCGGGTTCATCATTGGCCCGTTCATAGGTGCCGTATTCAGTGAGTATGGAACCCGCGTTCCATTTTTAGTAGCGGCCGCATTTTCTTTGCTTAACTTTATTTATGGATATTTTGTACTCCCTGAATCATTGAGTAAAGAAAATCGAAGGGCATTTGACTGGAAACGGGCAAATCCAATAGGTTCACTTTTACAACTTAAGAAGTATCCGATAATTATGGGATTGGTAGGATCTTTGGTTTTAACCTATATAGCTGCTCACTCTGTACAATCCAACTGGAACTTCTATACCATGTTTAAGTTCAACTGGGACAATAAATTGGTAGGTTATTCATTGAGTTTTGTAGGCCTTGTCATAGCTATAGTTCAGGGAGGGCTTATACGAATGATTATCCCAAAGCTGGGGCAGTATAACTCTGTTTATGTTGGGCTTATATTAAACACTTTGGGCTTATTACTATTCGGATTAGCGACACAAGGCTGGATGATGTTTGTTATACTAATTCCTTATGCACTTGGAGGTATATGTGGCCCGGCCATACAAGGAATTATATCTATTCAGGTTCCTGCTAATGAGCAAGGGGAGTTGCAAGGGGCACTAACCAGTTTGATGAGTGTAACTTCAATCATTGGGCCATTAATTATGAATAATTTATTCGCTTATTTTACCAATGATGCAGCGCCTATACAATTTCCCGGGGCGCCATTCATAGCCGGAGCCTTTATGAGTCTGATAGCTATTTATCTCACCTCAAGAGCATTTGCTAATAATAAACTCACTTCAAAAACATCGTCGGACACTGTTTTTCAGGAAAGTTCACAAGTACACTAGAATGATTAATTAACATCATTTCTGGATAACAGAGGGTGATTCTAAATATTTTGACAATGCTTCGATAGGAGAGAGTGCCAAACTTACTTTTACACATGAAATTAACATACTGGTTGTTGTGAACGTTAGTAAGGAGAGTGCTTCGCTAAAGCTTGCCATATCAGGTAAGTAGTGAGCAAAAGCCACTTAAAAAGAACATCCCGATTTGAAAAAAGGAAGGATACACTTCAATTCTCAAATCGGGATGTTAATTTTTTACGATATGTGTAGTTGCTCTTATTGGCAATACCACACCTTGTCGCATTCTATCTATATTTAAAAAACATTGTATTTATTCAAATACAATGTTTTTAATAGCAAAATTATATTCCGTACCTACAGTGGCTGAAGCCGGTGCTTTCCAAACCGTATTCATAATATTTCCGCCTTTAATCCATGTCGGATATGTTTTATTCTCCAATGACAATTCAACCTTATGCCAATTGCCATCAGCTACAGCAGTATGAGTTCCCAAAGCTAGATCGGGGAATAAGTTAAGTGTCACCTCCAATCCTGGATCAGCTTTTACAGAAAAAGAAACTTTGGTAATGTCAGGACTAATTCTTAAAGAATCATCCCAGCTATCATTATATAAGTAAGATCCTCCGCCCCATTTATTATTACCAACTGTATAAACAAAATTGGCAGTAGCATTATCCCAGGTAGTATCACTGGAAAAATTAATAGTTACAGAATTATCTCCATCTGCCCAAATACCTGTTAATAAAAAGTACTGTGACATATACAGTGGCAGTTTAAGATTTCCAGGTGTATTATCTTTTACTGTTGCCTTAACAGATTTTACACATCCATTAGCATCCTTTACATAAAAAGTATATGTTGCAAAAGGTAGTTTCGGAAAAATACTATCTGAGGTAAATGTGTTTCCATTAATGGTGTCGTATGCGTAAGTGTATGGTCTTCTTCCTCCGGTGGCAGTAATAACAACTGTATCCTCATTCACCGAAGCAGATATTGAAAGATTAGTTGTAAGGCATAGATCTTTTTCTTCCTGGTTTGAGTCTGTGTTAGGGTTAGGGGAATCGTCATCCTTTTTACAGCCAAGAATAAAGATAAATACAGCAAAAGCTAAAAATATAACTTTTTTAGTAGACATAATTTTAATTGTTAGGGTTACATGAATAATTAAATATTAAAGCTAAACAATTAATTTTAATAAAAAAATATATGAAAATATAATTTCAAGTACACATTTTTAGGTTAACTGTTTAATAATTTCCGAATGATCAGGATATTTTTGAAGCAATATTTCTCTTGGAGGTAATTCAAAATCTTTGAAGTCAAACCCTGGAGAAACCATGCAACCTATTAAAGTAAAACTATCTTCATTGTCTACTTTGGCTCCAAATATGCAACCAGCCGGAATAATCGCTTGTGGATAATACCCTCTAGTTATTTCAATGCCCAGTTTCAAAATTTCCAACTTCCCATCCGGATGGATGAGGTAGATACTAAGCGGCGCACCGGCATGATAATACCATATTTCATCCGATTTTAACCGGTGTAATTTTGAAACATCACTACTGGTAAGAAGAAAATAGATACTGGTGGCTAAGTTACGATTCTCCTGATCAATCGAGGTTTCTGCAGGACATCGATAAATTTCTTTATAGTATCCACCTTCCGGATGTTTGGCCAAACCAAGTTGTTCTATGTAATGGGAATAATCTATGGACATAATAAATGATCTAACAGAGGATAAAGGTAATTAATGTATTGGCAAAACGCATCAGGTGTTTTTACCGTGGAAAGTTTCATTTCTATTTATTTACGACAATCCCTCCAATTGTTGAAAAACAGGTATTAATGACTTCCCTTTTGTTGTCAGATAATACTCTACGTGCAAAGGCTTTTCCTGTATCACTATTCTTTCCAATAACTCTTCTTCTTCCAGTTCTCTCAATGCTACCGATAAAGACTGCTTATTTGAGCCGTGAATTTGCCGCAACAAACTACTGAACCGCAAAGGACCGTTTACCGCCAATCGGAATATTTCCGGTTTCCATTTACCTGATAATAACTTTAATAAGCCCTGCGCCGGACAATTTGCTGCTTCATCGGATAACTTTTTCATAGTCATAAATTTCTGACTTATTGTTTGAGAATTTTATATAACACAACTTTGTGCTATAATAAACAGTAGATATAGAAGTTAAAACAATTAAATTACAATAGCAAGTTCAGCTATTCTTGAAACAAATTGTTTTTCCTATTAACCCATACTACAGTTTTTTCAAAAATGAGGTCGATAAATATAGTTATACCATTATTAATAATGCTTGTCACCTTAGGGTGTCAGGCACAAACCAAGAAAGCCATGGAGAAGAAAAACAACCCGCTTCTATGCGATCCTGTAGAAGGTATTTGTGGTATATCGGATAGTACATCTGCCAAAGAAATTACAGATCAAAAAATTGAAAAAACTGTTAAAGTTATCTACTTCACGGATCCTATATGTTCTTCTTGTTGGGGCATAGAGCCACAATTAAGAAAGTTAAAACTTGAATATGGGAACAGTATAGAAATCGAATACCGTATGGGAGGCTTGTTGCCTGACTGGAGCTATAGCAGTGGCGGTATCAGCAAACCCTCCGATGTAGCCCATCATTGGGATGAAGCCAGTATATATTATGATATGCCTATCGATGGAGATGTGTGGCTGGAAGACCCTCTGCCTTCTTCATATCCGCCTTCCATAGCTTTTAAAGCAGCACAGATGCAGGACAATGATAAAGCGTTATTATTTCTAAGAGAAATCAGGGAAATGGTTTTCCTTCATAAAAAAAATATTACCAAATGGGAATACCTTGAAGCAGCCGCAATAAAAGTAGGGTTGGAGGCAAAACAGTTTAAATCGGATTTTGAAGGTAAAGCCCAGGTCCTTTTTCAGGAAGATTTAAAACTGGCTAGAGATTATGGCGTGAGAGGTTTTCCGACTATGTTTTTTATAGATGCTAAAGGTAACAAAGAAATTGTATATGGCTCAAAACCCTACGCCTTTTTCGAGACAGCAGTATTAAAGCTAAATCCAGCCGCAACTAAAAGTGAATACAGTAAAAATTGGCAAACGCTGTTTTCAAAATATCCTACTCTTACCGTAAAAGAATATGCTGAACTATCCGGCACTCCAAGAATGGAAAGTGTAACAGTGTTAAACGAACTTGTTAATAAAGGCATATTAGAAAAGCACACCACCAAAAACGGTTCTATCTGGATATTAAAAAGTAATTAGCAACCAAACCATTATAGCTTCCATAATTATTGCCTTTTAAATTCATAATGAAAAAGCCAAACAGACTCTGACCCTTTCCATAACATCTAACTTTAATTGTCATCCCGACGGAAGGAGGGGGCCGGGAAGGCTAGTAAAGCTTTTCGCTTAAAATAATAACATCCGAACGCTATCAATCCTCCCAGGATTTCTCCTGTCGTCGAAATGACAGGGAGGGCGGAGGTTAAAATATTTTTAGCAGGTCAATGTAGCCCTCTATAGTTATTGCCTTTTTGATTCATAATGAAAAAGCCAAACAAAACAGACTCTGGCCCTTTACATAACATCTAACTTTAATTGTCATTCCGACGCAAGGAGGGATCCGGGAAGGTTAGTAAAAGCTTTTCGCTTAAAATAATAATGTCCTAACGCTATCAATCCTCCCAGGATTTCCCCTGCCGTCGAAA
>DATCKK010000252.1:0-7849 GCA_036562325.1 Cytophagaceae bacterium
ATCAATTGCCGGTTGTTCAACTACAGACCATGAAGAATCTTTCACTCCCACAAAAGAAACAATTCAGTGGATTCATAACTATTATAAAGACAAAGAATACTTTCGCTTCTCCATTGACTATGCCTTTATGAAAACCGGGCAGATAACCATAGAATCGGAAGAACATACAATAATGGTTAATAATACGCCATGTTATAAAGTCAATGTTAACGCTCAGATAAAAGGAGCTGCCGGCTGGCTGACATCACTCAATAACAATTACAGTACTTATGTAGATACATTAAGCCTGCTTCCTGTTAAGTTTACCAGAGACCTTCAGGAAAACAAATATCTTAAGAAAGAATTTACCCTTTTTCACCGAATGGAAGAAAAAGCGGTTGTAACAGATACAACCAGAAAAGGCCAGATGAAAATAGATACCTTTGCCATATCTCATAACATCCAGGATATGATCAGTGCATTCTTCCTTCTTAGAAATGCTGACTTTGACCGTTTACCCATCGGTGATACTCTTACCATCGATGTTTTCATGGAAAACACAAGTTATAATATCAAAGTAAAATATCTGGGTAAAGAAAAAGTCAAAAGTAAGTTTGCCAAAAAAGGCAAAGTAGATGCGTTTATTATAGCCCCTCTGATTCCAAGCGACGGACTATTAGCCAGCGAACATCCTGTTAAAGCCTGGATAACCGATGACGAACAGAAAATACCTTTGAAAATCCAACTTAAACTGGTTGTCGGGGCAGTGAGTATGGAGCTCCAGGAGTATACCCAAAAGTTGCTTTACTAGTATTAACTCCGGGATAAACCTTAAATACAACTTGGAAAATAGGATTAGTACGGCTGGTAATATTAGCGATTTCTTTAACAGAAGGTTAAAGAAAAAAGGTGTACACTCCCGTACACCCATGTAAGCAGAGAGGAAGTTTATTCCGTATTTGCAAGATAATAGTTAGAGTTAATTTAGCAAATAATTTTATTGATTTTTACTGCATACTTGCCATTACACAACCCAACGCTCCTGTTAATTCATAGAATATTAGCTGATAAGAATAAAAGGTTGCTAACTAAGCAACCTGGTATTTGTACAAGAGTAATCTTAAGCTATTTATTTTCTAACCTGCATGAGACTTCCGTCTTCTCTGTAATAGGCTTCCCGTTCCTGTCCATTCACCATAAACTCTGCTTCATAAAGCCCATTATTTAATTCCCATCGAACATCAACAGCATCAGGATATCTTTGGTTAAAGGCAGTTATTACCTCTTCCGGTACTGCTGAAGTTTGTACATTTCTACTGCACGCGCCCATGACAATCATGGCCAGTATAACTATCATCCACATCCTCTTCATGATCATTTTTGTCTATAACTTCTAAAAAAGCAACTTTTATAAACAGCAATTGTTTCTGAGGAAAATGAGCATGAAATCTTACCATCGGCTTACTGCAAACGTACCATGCATCGTACATCGGTATCATTAATATACCATTCCACACAATATCCTTCCGGATCAATGCCTGGCTGAGAAATGAGTTGCGTAAATGCTTTTTCGATAGCTGAAATATTCTTCATAAAGTCAGGAACATCAATAGCTAAGTATTTCCCCTGCTCTATAACCATCGTTTCGCAATTTAACTTCTCACCTTCTCCTGGATATTTTTCCTCTGCTGCTGCTTTGTATACAATACCTCCCCCATTTTCCGGCCTGGAAATTCCAAAATAGTTACGGTCTCGGGAATAGGGAATCAGAGCATGAAGGCTTTGGTGTGCCGCTAAAACACCTTCCGGAAAGGAAGAGGCTGTTTTATAAAACACTTTAATGCTTTTTTCTAATGTAATAGTATCCATAAAGTTAAAATCCTAAGTATTTAACTCAAAGATACCGGGAATTACTATATACTAGGGAGGGTAATAACGGCAAATTCAGGGGGCAATTGAGACTTTCAGGAATACGCAGGCTTCAACATCTGACGTAATGCAGACTAGCTTCGCTTACTCTTAACTATAAGTGTTTCCCGTTTCATTATTACTCCGGCAATTTCCTGATCCGGCTCTTGTATCTCTGTTAATTCGGTAGGCTCAAATCCGTTTTCTTCCAACAATGTAATTAGTTCGTCTTTGCTTAATATAGAAAAACCATATCGGGTAACAGGAATTTTTTCCAGGTTATGCTTAGGCCTTACTGCTATAATCAATAAGCCCTCCGGACTTAATACTCTTCGAAACTCTGCTAATACCTTTGCCCTGTCTTCCCAAAAATATAAAGTATTAACCGTAAAAATTTTGTTGAAAGAATGGTCTCCAAATGGTAAATCATCAGCTTGGCCCAGATAAAACTCCGCTCTGCCCTCTTCTACTATTTGCTGATTGTTTTGAATCGCTTGTTCTACCATCAACTCAGAATAGTCAACCCCGGTGTACCGAATAGATGGATGCAGGTTTACTATATTCTTTACAAAATATCCATTACCCATCCCTATTTCCAGAATCTTATCTTTTTCTACCGGGTTGAGGACAGCCAGTGTATGCAGGTTCATGGGCGCATTGCCCTGATTCATTTGCTTTCCTACCTGAACACCATATTCACCTTCAGGTTTCCGCAATTGAGCCGCTAATTGTTTAATTTGTTCTTCTGTCATAATATGCTTTATACGGCTTACAAATAAATGTAAATGTACACTTTTACAAACTTTATAAGCCCGATACTCCTGAGTATCTACTCCACCCTTACTTTTCCACTCTGGACCACATTGCCTGTAGCGTCAACAAATTTATAATAATAAATGGAAGAAGGAAGATGAGCAATGTTTACACTTGAACTTTCAGGGAGTATTAATTGCTCCAACACCTTTGTTCCTACATTATCATATAAATAAAAGTTATATCGGCCAGTTTCATTTGACCTTATATAAAGAGCTCCTGAAGCCGGATTGGGGTATAGATGGAGCAACGTATTTCGAGAGGCAGAAATTATGTTACTATACTCAAAAGTCCCATCCAGATTTAACATTTTAAGGCGGTAATACCTATTGTTGCTATTACTAATAAAATCTTTATAGGTATAGGTATTCAATACTTCATACCTGTTACCTGGCTGAACCACTCCCAGATCAGTAAAGCTAACAGCATCGGTACTCGACTGGACCACATACATGGAAAGTTCTTTTTCTGCAGTAGTAACCCAATTTAAGGATACTATATCATTATGAGATGAGGCAGTAAAGTCTATTAGTTTTACTGGCAGGCTACATCCGGGAGTAGCAGCTACCGTTGCGCCACAGGTGTTTTTAATATCCATGTTTACAGGCCGTGTCGGGTCAAGATTGGAACGCAGATTACTAAACAACCACCCATCATCACCTACCCCCGGAGTATTGGAATACATAGTGGAAACTCCAACTCCTGGCCCCATAAACAATCCTATAAATCCTGCACAATAAAAGTCTTCTTTATGGGCAAAGAAGTACTCCATGAAAGTATCTTCATACCTGTTTACTGTATTGGGCAATCCCATATGTCCGACAGGTATCTGCCAGCCAAGCAAAGGAAGGTTCATGGCTTTTCCCATTTCCCGGCAGAAGTAAACCCAATTGGCATTTTGGGCATCTCCATAAAAATAGCCATCCCAGGGAAGTCTTCCCCCTGCATCTAACCCATACTTCTCAACTACCAGAAAATCTCCCCGGTCGCAGGAAGCAGGGCCTCCCAACAATTCCAGATACCAGTTTTTTTGAAAATTTACCGCGTAGTCTATATTATTTTTACTCCAATAAGGAAGTCCTTTATTTCCATCAGGTGCATAAGTGCCATCAGAACCATTGGCCCATGCCGCCCAGTGGTTCACATGAAACCCTACATAAGCATCCGGTGCATACGTACGAATAGTCCGGATTATACCTTGTGCCATACCTGCCATGGTATTAGGAAGGTCTGCCAGGTATGGATAGCCAAGATCATTAACATGACAAAAAACCAAATCGGGCCTTATAGAAGGGTCACCAGTACCACTGGTTTCTAATGGCCCGTCCCCATAACATTTTTTAATAAGGTATCCCCAGGTATCAGGCTCCATAATGAAGGCGGCTTTATGTCCATTCGCTTTTTGAGCTACATTCCGGATATTCCAGAAATACAGCTTCATGAAATTAAGGTTACCCATATTATTAATGGCAGCCGTAGCTTCTCCTTCTTCCTGAAGCATGTAGATATTAAAAGCGGCCCTCATATTCAAGCTGTTGCTTGCATTGATAAAGTTGGTAACTATACCTCCCGAAGGCCAATAGGAATACCAGTTAGTAGTAGTATCTACCCCTTCATTTATGTAACGTACCCGATAATGCAAATCCGTTCCCGCTGCAATAGCATCAGAAATTATAGGCACTTTAGTTCCATCATCTGTCAGGCCGATGGCAAAATCTCCCCATCCCGGAGGAACCACACCCCATTGTGCAGTTGCCCTGACAGTTAGGAATATAGATAAGATTAAAAAAAGGCATTTCGTTTTCATAGGTTAGTAAAAGAAATAATCTTATAATTATAGCTAAAAAATTGCTCTTTGACAATAAAAAATAGAATAATACCCACCTTACTCTTAAATAAACAGAAACTATAAAAGGATAATCAATAGTAAGCAGCTCAGTTGTATAGATATATTCTTGAATGGTATAAGAAGTAATATAATTGGAGTGTGGACAATCTCCTATAAAAACGATTTTACCCTCACTGGCAATATCAGTTACCACCATCAACATTCCGGCACATTCACTCCCACATTTACCGCCAGCCCTCCCAATGATGTTTCTTTGTATTTGGAGTGCATATTTTCAGCTGTTTCCTTCATGGTCTTAATAACATTATCCAGGCTTACTTTAGCAGAAGCCGGATCACTGGCAAGAGCAATCATACTCGCAGTAATAGCCTTTACTGCTCCCATGGAATTCCTTTCTATACAAGGAATCTGCACCAGGCCCCCTATAGGGTCACAGGTTAGTCCAAGGTGATGTTCAGCGGCAATCTCGGCCGCCATTAATGCCTGATCGGGAGAGCCTCCCAGACACTCTGTCAATGCAGCAGCGGCCATGGATGAAGATACGCCGATTTCTGCCTGACAACCTCCTGCAGCAGCAGAAATCGTCGCTCCTATTTTAAAAAATTTGCCAATTTCCGCCGCGGTTAATAAAAACCGAATGATATCCTCCTCTTCCACCCGCTGTCCGGAAAAACAAACATAATAAAACAATACTGCAGGTATTACGCCAGCCGAACCATTCGTAGGAGCCGTAACTATACGCCCCATGGAAGCATTTACTTCATTCACGGCAATGGCAATACAACTTACACGCATGATTACTTTATGGAAATCTCCTCCTACTTTCATTGCTTCCAGCCACTCATCGGGAGTTGAATAATTGTGCACCCGCAACAATTGTTTATTCATATCAAAAGCCCTGCGCTTTACATTCAACCCTCCTGGCAATACCCCTTCCTTATGGCAGCCTTCATAAGCTGCTTCTTTCATCACTTCCCAGATTCGAAGTAAACCTGATCTCACTTCTGACTCTGTCCGATAGATGAGCTCATTTTTCAGGACTATATCCGATATTCGGCACTCTTTCTTCCGACAAATTTCCGATAGCTCTTTGGCGGTAGTATAAGCAGAAACAGGAAGCGCAGCACACGCTTCTTTAGTTTGCGGCCCGGCTTTAACAATAAATCCACCTCCAATAGAGTAATAAACCGAAGAGTCTATCACCCCATCTTCATATTGAATTTCCAGCTTCAAAGCATTGGGATGATAAGGTAAAGACTGGTCTTTATAAAAACAGATGTTTTTAGTAATATCAAAAGGTATGGCAATGTCTTTAGTTAAATAAAGTTGATTTTTTTGGCTGACTTCATCTAAGACCTGTTGCATTTGCAATAAGGGAATAGTTTCCGGATCATAACCGGAAAGCCCCAATACTACTGCTTTATCAGTATAATGTCCCTTGCCTGTTAAAGCCAGCGACCCGTACAAATATACATTTATTGCTTTTACAGATTTTTCCCTGCCGCAAAACACCTTTCCCCAATCCCTGCAAGCTTTCCAGGGGCCAAGGGTGTGTGAGCTGGAGGGCCCAATCCCTATCTTTAACATATCAAAAACACTAAGATGCTGGTTCATATCAGGCTTTTTGCTATCTCTTACGGAAAAGGTAAGCGTGAGGATAATGGAGGTTTTATTCTTTTATTTGAGCAACCTCCTTCCTATTCCGGACAGCTCTACATAACAAACGACAACCGGGAAAATAAAAAATTCCATCCTTCCTCCTTTTCAATCCATGTAAATTCGTATTTTTAACAATAAATAATTATTTATCAATCATTTTTTACTTTATGGAACTACAGTGGCTTAAAGAACAGTGGAACGAACTGACTATTACCTATACTGATGACGTATCCTTCATCAACCGGTTATTTATTGAAATGACTAATAAATTTAATTCAGGTAACCGCCAATACCATAATCTTACTCATATCCAAACCATGCTGGAAAAAGCCAGAGAAGATAAACATCTGATCAAAGACTACGATGCGGTACGGTTTGCGATATGGTTCCACGACATTGTATACAATCCACTCTTTGTAGATAATGAATTAAGAAGTGCAAAGTTTGCCGAAGAACCATTGCTATATATGGGCGTGCCGGAAGAAAAAGCCCGTAAAATAGAAAAGATGATTCTTGCCACGCGCGATCATTTTGGTTACGACGGGGCTGATGGCGACACTGAATATTTCCTGGATCTGGATTTAATGATATTAGGCTCCGATCTGGAAACTTATAAAGAGTATGTTAACAAAATCAGAGAAGAATACAGCGTACTCCCTACTGCTTTATTTGAATCTAACAGAAGTAAGTTTCTCTATAGAATACTTGAATCCCCAATTATTTACCGCACTAAAGAAATGAAGGATCAATTCGAGCAACAAGCTCGAAGGAATATAAAAATTGAACTGGGACTCCTGACCGAGTAACAGAAGACTCATAATATTTTGAATTCTACAAACTATACTACAGAGTTGCCATTAGGGCTCCAGGAGAAATCCTGGAAGTCCTGATACAAAACGTTCGCCCATCCCAAATGGCATTTGAACCTACTCTGTTTTTATAGTTGTATTGATTGTTGTTCAGGTATTCAAACATTCGGGGTTCTCTCCTGTCTTCAATAATAAAGTTAAAGAATTAACCACCTCCTCTTTAACATTTCACGGTGATTTTCGTAAAGTCTGTAGCTATCTATCTTCAAAGGGATTTTCTTTAACTCTATTATACTAACTATGACAACGACAATTATTTTAGAAACGGACCGCTTAAGAATCCGCCAGTTCGAAGAAAAGGACTTTCAGGATATCTACCGTCTTAACACGGACCATGCGGTAATGAGGTATCAGGTAGCCAGTGGTAAACTGAGAACCTTTGAAGAAGAAGCTATGGCATTTTTTAGTGTAATAGCCGAATACCCTAAAAATCCCGACCTGGGTGGATGGGTTGTTGAAAACAAGGAAAACAACGAGTTTCTTGGTGTCACCAGTTTGAAGTATGTTCCCGGCCAGGACGACCTTATGATCGGTTTCAGGATCAAAGAAAACCAATGGGGAAAAGGATATGCGACCGAACTTGCCAAAAGCCTTATTCAATACGCTTTTGACAGAATAAAGGTAAATCGTATCGGGGCCATTACCAACGTGGACAATTATCCATCCATAAGAGTACTTGAAAAAGCCGGGCTTAAATACGAAAAACAAATAAAGTACAATGACTGGGACATGAAATATTACGCCATAGAAAATAACTGACCCAGGTTAAAAA